>JAYUQK010000086.1:0-8350 GCA_043756785.1 Candidatus Lloydbacteria bacterium
AAAAGACTTACGCGTCATCATCATTAAGCTTGCGGACAGACTCCACAATGTAAGCACGCTACGCCACGTCCCAAAGGAAAAGCAGAAACGCATCGCACTCGAGACCCTCGAGATCTATGCCCCCATCGCCAACCGCCTCTCTATTGGTAAAATTAAAGGCCAGCTTGAAGACTACGCATTCCCCTTTGCTTATCCAGAGAAATACGAAGAGTTGCAGGGAATCTTGCGAGACAACCAGAACAAAGACAACGAAAAGCGTCTCGAAAAAACATACCGCAGTATTCAAGTCGAGCTGGCCTCGGGCGGGATATTGAATGTGCACGGAGAATACCGCATCAAGCGCATGTATAGTCTCTATAAAAAACTCGTAGAGCACGACATGGACATGGGCAAGATCTATGACCTCTCTGCTATACGCGTCATCGTACCCACACTCGCCGACTGCTACCGCGCACTTGGCATCGTGCACAGCGTCTTTCGCCCACTTCCTGGGCGCATCAAGGACTACATCGCATTCCCAAAGCCCAACGGATACAGTCGCTCCACACTACCATATTCACCGGCGACGGTGGCATCATCGAAGTGCAGTTTCGTACCGAGGAAATGAACCAAGAGGCGGCGTTTGGTATCGCGGCACATTTTTCATACAAAGAAGGACTGGCGAGAGCGACGAACAAAAAACTTTCAGGAAAACTTGGCTGGGTCCAGCAAATCTCACAGCTACAGCAGAGTGTTTCCGCATCTGGAGAATATCTCGACGAACTGAAGGGAGACTTTTTTGGCGACCGTGTATTCGTCTTCACTCCAAAAGGTGACGTCGTCGACCTGCCGCAGGACTCGAGCCCCATTGATTTCGCTTACGCCATACACTCCGACATCGGAGAGCATACCTCCGGTGCTATTGTAAACGGGAAGTTTGTTGCGCTTGACACGCCGCTCCACAACGGAAACATCGTGGAGATCATCACTAAGAAAAATGCATAACCCTCCCCCAAGTGGATGGAGTATGCAAAAACTACATTTGCAAAAAAATGTATACGTTCATACCTACAGAGCAACACAAAAAACTCATCCTAATTAGATCGAAAAATCTTTGACGGAATACAGCGACTCGTCCTCTTCCTCATCCCCCTTCGTGCTGTCGTCGTATGGCGTATTTAGTATGTCGTCTTGTTCAGCCACATGCACTAAATCATCTTCGCTAACGGTAGGTTGGAGGATTTCGGTGTCTTCGGTTTGCTCAGGAGAAGATGGCACCATCGGTAATATTGGGTGGGTGAAAACCGCGGGTAGTGCGCCACCCCCTATGGCGGGTGCCGTCAGCACCGCAAGAGGGGTGTGTGCAGCGAGTGTTTGCATCGCATCTGCCTGTACTCCCATCTTCACCTCCTGACGCAGCCCCCTTGCCTGTGCAAGCTGCTCAGTGAGGTGTACCTTGTCGAGAATGATGCGCAGGTCGTCGCTCGAGAAAAAGTCGATCACCACCTTCCCTCCTCCTACCTGCCGCCGCTCTATCGAGACGCGTGTGCCCAGTGTCTCAGCGAGTTCTTTTTCGATCCGCTCCATCTCGGGGTCGGGGGGGAGCTTCTTGCGAATTTTATCCTGTGCAATGTGGCGTGCAATGGCCTCTGCCTCGCGCACGGTCAACTTTTTAAATAAAATTTCCTTAAAGAGGGTCGTTTGTTCGTCTTTTCTATCCGCAAGCATCATCAGCGGCCGTGCATGCCCCTCGGTGATGCGCCCTCCTGAAAGTGCGTCGAGTATCTCCTTGGGAAGTACAAGTAGTCGCAAGCTGTTGGATACATACTCGCGGCTCTTGCCCACCTTCTTTGCGATCTCCACATGCTTCAAACTAAATTCTTGGACGAGGCGGGCGAATGAGAGAGCGCGGTCAACGGGATTTAAGTCCTCGCGCTGCAAATTCTCAATGATAGCGAGCTCGAGCTTGAGCCTCGGGTCGGTGACCGACTGAATGATGACCGGCACGCGGGCTATCCCTGCAAGCTTCGATGCCCGCAAGCGCCGCTCCCCTGCGATAAGCTCGTAGTGCACCTGCATACCGCCCTCCGGAAGCTCTGTTTCGTTGCGTGTCACCACAAGCGGCTGCAGCACGCCATACTGGCGTATGGAGTCTGCTAGGTCACGCAAATGTGCCTCGTTAAATTCCTTGCGGGGCTGATAGGGGTTGGGGTTTATTTTCTCAACCTCCACCCAAAAAATAGCATTGTTTACAAATTCAGACATGATTTGCGTATTGTAGCACAAGAGGCGCCCCTCTTGCGACATCCTGTTTCTTTGCTAGTGTGGATGAAGATAAATTACAGAAAGTATTTATGAATTTTGAGCAAATGTATGAGCGCTTTGTACTGTGTGTGCTGATTGGATTTCTTTTGGCACTCGCCATTTCAGCAGGACTTGGCACGCGTGACGCACGCGCACTGCTCGCAGTATATTCTTTTTTTGTCATGGGGGTTTATCTTTTTCGTGGCTGGTACTTCAAAAAACCCTACGACAAGATCGAAATCATCGGTTGCCTCCTCATTGGCATCGTCCTGAAGTCACTCAATCATCTTGCACCCTAAGTGGTGCTTTTTGTTTGATTTTTAAGCCCCCATTAGCTACACTGTCCAACACAGCCAGAAGGCTTGGTGGTTACTTAAGCTCGTGTATTGCCGGAGTGGCGTAATGGTAGCCGCGCGCGACTCAAAATCGCGTTTCGAAAGAAGTGAGAGTTCGATTCTCTCCTCCGGCACAAAGAATAATCTAAACACCCCAAGATTCCTTGCTTTTTCTATTTTACCCACTAATGTGAGTGAAGATTGTGAAAAATGAAAGGAATCGACAATGAAACGGAAATCCGCTGCGGATATGGGGTCGGACTGGCTCGAGGAGAATATGCAGCAACTTGAGAGGGAGCACCCCAATGAGTGGGTCGCCGCTGATGATGGTGGGCTCGTCGCTCACGATGCAAGCATCGACCTTGTCACTGAAAAGGTCTCGAAGGCGGGGAAGCAGGGTTACGTTACATACGCCCATATCGCTCTCTAAGAATAAGTGCTGTAATTGCACAAAAACCACCAAAGGAGACCCTCGGGTGGTTTTTTACTACGATAGAGAAATACAGAACTAAATCTTCCCTACTAAGTCCATGCCAGGCTTTAGTGTCGCTTCCCCGGGTTCCCAACTCGCGGGGCAGACGTTGCCGCCATGCTCGGCGACGAACTTTGCCGCCTTTAGCTTGCGGAGTGTCTCTTTTGCACTCCGGCCAATAGAGTTGTCGTGAATCTCGATGGTGCGGAGCACTCCCTCGGGGTCAACAATGAATGTGCCCCGGAGCGCGAGCCCAGCATCCCCTCCCGTGGCAATATATACGCCGAAAAGTTTGGAGAGAGTGCCCGCGGGGTCTGCAATCATCGGGTATTTTATTTTCTTAATAGCTTCTGAGTTGTCGTGCCATGCTTTGTGCACAAAGACGGTGTCGGTTGAAACAGAAAATACCTCTGCGCCCTCTGCTTGAAATGCTTCATAATTTTCAGCCATCTCCTCGAGCTCCGTAGGGCACACGAAAGTGAAGTCTGCGGGGTAAAAGAAAAATATCTTCCATTTGCCTTTGTAGTCAGATATTTTGATGCCGACCTCCTCGTCTTTCACGGGATGGTATGCGGGAAGGGTCATTTCAGGGAGTGTTGAGCCTATGGTGAGTGTTGTTGGTGTTTGTGTGTCCATAAAGTTAATTTGAGTTTAATAATTTACCCTGTATGGTAACATTTTAAGCATGCCAGAGCAAAAACCAAAGATCCTCGTCGTCGTGGGCCCCACCGCCTCGGGAAAAAGTGACCTCGCTGTGCTTTTGGCACAAAAGTGTGGTGGGGAGGTAGTGTCCGCGGACTCGCGCCAAGTGTATAAAGGTCTGGATATTGGGACGGGGAAAATCACAACGGAGGAAATGCGAGGCATCCCCCACCACCTACTTTCTGTTGCTCCACCGGAGACAATATTTACCGTGAGCGACTACTGTAGAGAGGCGAGCATTGCAATCAGTGAAATTCTCGAGCGCAAAAAACCCCCCATCATTTGTGGAGGTACCGGGTTTTACATCCAAGCACTTGTCGACGGCATACAGCTACCTGACGTGCCGCCAAACAAAGAGCTCCGCGACGCTCTTGCCGCATTCACCGTGAGCGCACTCTTTGAAAAGCTCCTCGTCCTTGACCCTGACTTCGCGAGTATCGTCGACAAACAAAATCCTCATCGACTCATTCGCGCAATAGAGATTGCCACCGCCCTTGGCCGCGTCCCCGCACTCTTGCAGCACTCGGCCTATGACCCCTGCTTCATAGGCATAACCTGCGACCTCTACACACTCCGCGACCGTATCCATACGAGACTCATCGCACGCATAGATGCGGGAATGCTTTCCGAGGCACGCACGCTCCACGAACAAGGGCTCTCCTACGAACGCATGGAGACATTGGGTCTCGAGTATCGTTATCTTGCTCGGCATCTGGAGGGAAAGCTCGACCTCGACACGATGACCCGTGAGCTTGAAGGTGAAATTTTCCACTACGCAAAACGCCAGCTCACCTGGTTTAAGCGTGACGACCGTATTCACTGGTTTGAAAAAGAGGATCTCTCTGGTATAGAAGATGTGGCGCAACGCCACCTCGCAACACCGTAAGTTGCAATTATACTCACGCATTCAAGCGGAGTTCAAATTTGGGAAGTAGGACAAATGAGTACAGCTAGCAAAGATGTCCGCATGGACATCTTTTGGTAAAATTTAAAAAAAAATAAGATTATGTTAACTACATCGATCAATGTGGTTAACATAATCTTATTTTATGCAAAGAAAAACCGCCAGAGGGATGGCGGGGCTCATTCTTCACCCATGTATTTGGGTGGGATGACGAATACGTGGTAATGGCTGTTTTCTCGGATGAAAAATATCTTCCGAGCACGCTGGTCAAAGATGAGGCGCTGCTCAAGCCAAACACGCTCTGCCCTCCCTACGTGTTTTAGTCCCAAATCAATTCCGGACGCACTCGTGTGTGAGGAGCAGAGAAAATCATAACGACAGTCTGCGGGTGACTTCCCTCGCCGCACAAGCGTCGCCTGATCTTCGTGTGACCGAATCATCGAGGTAATGCGTAGTGAGGGGGGTGACTCCCCGCTCCCGTGTTTCAGAAAATGCTGGTGCATATCCCACCCAAGTACGTGCACGTAGTCTCGTACCCATTCCCTGGCAAATCGCCGGTCGGGAGGAACCTCACTCTTGACGACGTCCACATGTGGCGAGGCCACGTCCACCAAGCGGGTGCCTGCGTCCTCTTTTATGTCCAGAAGGTCACGAAACCCCTTGAGGCCAAACGCACGAACGAGACATACTTCGTGCCCATGATGCACGGGCGAGCCGCGCCACGCCTGAAGGAATGACCTGAGGCTCGCATTCTCGCGAGTAGCCTGTGTACGAAAGACAAATTCCACCACGTCGTTCGTCGGGCTCGCGGGAGTAGAGAGCTTCATGCACTCCATGAATGCTTCACGCATCGCGGACTGCTTCACGCTCAGAGGGGGCGTCGCCTCCTCGGGGGCAGCCGACTCATTTACTAAAGGTGTGACACGCTCGGGAATTTTTTTTGTCAGCGTTTTCTTCTTGGCCTTTGGGGCGTTCCCTTTTTTGCACCCCGAGAGCGCAGCATTCTTCTGACAACGCGTCTGGCTTACGCTCGTTGCCTTAGGCTCCGTCGCACGCGCATTCGCCCCACCAAAGAGGAGCGCGAATGACAGCATGCAGACATGCAATGCGTATTTCATTTCGAACTCCTTTCAAAAATACATCTCCATCCACGCTAGCATGCCACCCAGTTTGCGCAAGGAAAAAACGAAACAAGGTTTCTTCGGAATAGGGCTTTTCACCCCCAAGCCCCGCAAGGCCGGATAGGTAAATCCTCGCATGCCGACGGGGTGCGTCTCGAGCACCTTAAAAACACTATGCAATCAGGCGACCTTCAATATATCGATTTACTATCTTGTCGGCCAGTTCTGCGTGTTGAGTATTTAAGATGATCTCAATTGCTTTATCCTCGAACGGCTTAAAACTCTCAGGAAGAATGTTTATGACTCGAGAGGCGTTTTCGTTTTCAGGAAATTCAAGATGCTTCAACTTGCCGAGTGACGCGTCTCGAGCGCATAGCTAGCTGTCTCAAAAATGAGTTGTTTGGTTTTCTGCACATTCAACTGCACCTTCCTTAATAGCACTATCGTGGAATTCTTTAAAATTGTAAGCATTTGCAGTGGTCTGGGTGAATTCTGTTCCGGATACCCTGATATCAAAGCGCACATCTTCCTTACCCTGAATCAACTTTTGAAAAGTGTCTAAATATTCTTTTGACGGTTTCTTAATGCACAACTTCGTTTTATCGACATTCTGAATCACGAAATCAGGAATCATATCAACAGTGAAGTTATACGTTTTCCCTTGCTCGTACCTCACCGCATACTTCGACGGATCGGTGCTGGTCATTGGCGGTTGAATATTCCGATTGACCATTTGCATTGAAGTCCGGACACTTGCACCAAGATGGTCCTTAGGGCTTATTGATACCGATTGCCAAAAATAACCGTTGTCTGGAAAACGCATTTGATAATTCAACCTGACTCCGACCGGGTTTCCTGTTTTGGAAAACAGAATTTCGTCCTTCATGTTAAGTACTTCCGTACTCGCCGCATGTTTCTTGTCACGATATTCTTCCAGTTGAATTAGTGGATTTTGAATTGTAAATATTGCACCCACTAGTAGCATGCCGACACCAATGGCACTAAAGAAATAAATCACGCTACTCTTCCTGAGGTTTTGACGCTTAACAGAAAAGTAGATCCACCAAAGCGTTCCAATAGCGATTCCGAGAAACAAGATTGAAAACGGCAAAATCAAATCTGGTCCATGAACACTCGTCAAAACACCCAAAAATAATGCGAGGAGAATGTATATTATTGTAAAAGTTATTCCAAATATTTTGTTCATTGTTTCTATTGTAGCATTTTGGGATAAAAGTTCTCAGATAATAACCAAGGAGCTTTTTGATTTCGTGCAGGGACAAGTAAAGAGCCAAATTATCCGATCTGAAAGCAAAGAGTTTGCATTCACCAAGATGATGACGTGTGGACTGTGCGGATCAGGCATCACCGCCGACGAGAAATTCAAGAAACAACAAAATGGCAATGTGCATCGCTATGTCTACTACGGGTGCACGAAAATTCGCGATAAGGAATGTAAATGTGGGTATATCGAGGAAAAAGAGCTAATCAAGCAATTTGCGGAATTGCTCGACAAGATAGATATCGACGAAATCGGGATTAGGGAGAACGACTGCCCAATTCGGCAGTCCTGCGGTAGTCGAGGCGGCAAAGGTCAAATATTGCCTTTACGCTCGCAAATCTACCGAGCAAGACGAGAAGCAAGCCTTATCGATTGATTCTCAGGTTAAGGAAATGCTTCAAATAGCAGAGCGAGATGGACTAGAAGTAATCGACATAAGGCGTGAGGCACATTCGGCAAAGGACTCGGGGCAAAGGCCAGTGTTTAAAGAAATCCTCGAAGATTTAAGACGGGATCGATTTAGCGGAATACTCACATGGGCGCCTGATCGCTTAAGCCGTAACGCAGGAGATCTTGGGTCAGTTGTCGATCTTATGGATCAACATCATCTTGTCGAAATTCGTACTTATGGACAACAGTTCAGAAATTCTCCAAACGAAAAGTTTCTATTGATGATCCTCTGTAGCCAAGCAAAGCTCGAAAACGATAACAAAAGTATCAATGTGAAGCGAGGACTGCGAACACGAGTTGAGATGGGGCTATGGCCAAGTGGCGCACCTACTGGCTACCTCAAAGAAAAACGAACAGATCGAAAGTGCCAGACAATTATTGATCCCGACCTCGCGATGGTTATCAAGCAAATATTTGAGAAAGTGGCATATGAAAAATGGAGCGGGAGAAAGATATATCATTGGCTTAAGTTTGATCTGAACTTTAGAACAGTTGCAGGACACAAGCACCTTTCGCTCGGGAATATCTACAAGATCCTCGAAAATCACTTCTACTACGGTGTATTTGAGTATCCGAAGAAAAGCGGAAATTGGTATACAGGAAAGCACCCGTCGATTATCACCAAGGAGCTTTTTGACCTCGTTCAGACACAAGTCAAAAGTCAGATCATACGATCTGAAAGCAAAGAGTTTGCGTTTACGAAAATGATAACGTGCGGACTCTGCGGATCAGGAATCAGTGCTGATGAAAAGTTTAAAAAACAGCAAAACGGCAACATTCATCGATACGTATACTATGGGT
>JAYUQK010000087.1:0-8332 GCA_043756785.1 Candidatus Lloydbacteria bacterium
GGCGTTTTGCGAGAATGGCGCCAATCGCCTGCTTGATGGCATATCGCTCTTCGCCTGCGACTTCGTGCTGGTCCATTAGCTTCATGAAAGCATGGTCAAAAGGCTTGTCGACCGCTTCCCACTTGCTGTAGGTTGTCCGGAGTGACAACATAACCTTGTCTGCAAGGACAGTATTGTCCGGAAGTTTTGGCATAATACACTCTCCCTAAAGATGGCTGGTCTAAGTAAACAATAGCAACAATATTATCACTTGTCAAACTCTTTCGCCATCTGTATAATGCTCCCGTATGGCTAAAGACTATTATGAAATATTGGGGGTTTCTAAAACCGCATCAAAGGATGAGGTGAAAAAAGCTTTTCACAAACTTGCACACAAATATCACCCCGACAAAGCGGGCGGCAACGAGGCGAAGTTCAAAGAAATGAACGAGGCGTATCAAGTGCTCTCCGACGAAAAAAAACGCGCACAGTACGATGCATACGGCAGCTCTGCCTTCGATGGTGGTGGTCCACCACCCCAAGGCGGATTTAGCGGCGGCGGGTTCGACGGTGTTGACCTCGGAGACATTTTCAATGACTTTTTCGGCGCAGGGTTTAACCAAGGGGGGCCGCGCGTCGAGCGTGGGCGAGATATTTCTGTTGATATCGAAATCACCTTTGCAGAGAGCGTTTTTGGCACCAAGCGTAAAGTGAGTCTCGGTAAGACTTCTGCGTGCGACACTTGCCACGGCTCCGGTGCCAAGTCTGGGACAAAAATGAAAAAATGCAGCACGTGTAGCGGCAAGGGGCGCATCAATGAGCTGCGCAAGTCGTTCCTCGGGACATTCTCGACGGTTGCAACCTGTACGGCGTGTGCGGGGGTAGGGGAAATCCCCGAGGAGAAATGTAAAACATGTGCAGGGATGGGTGTCGTAAAAAAACACGAGGAAATCGAGATCAACGTGCCCGTCGGCATTAACGCGGGCGAGATGCTCCGCATGAGTGGCCGCGGCGAGGCTGTCGCGAGGGGCGTGGCGGGCGACCTCTACATAAAGGTGCACGTGAAGCCACATGCCACGTACCATCGCGAGGGGATGAATCTGGTCATGACGCTCGATGTGAAACTTTCAGACGCACTACTTGGGGGAGTGTACAAAATCACCACACTCGACGGGAAGCAGACTGAAGTCAAAATCCCCGAGGGCGTGAAATTTGGCGACACGCTACGCCTGAAGGAAAAGGGCGTACCCGCACATGGCCGCGGGCGCGCAGGGGATACTCTCATCCACGTGAATATCAAGACCCCCACCAAACTCTCCAGTAAGGCCAAAAAACTCGTCGAGGAGCTGCAGCAGGAGGGTGTTTGACATATATACTATAAAATGCTATAATTTATTTCATGATAAACGCAAGACCAAAAGGAGTCCGCAGTAATACGATCGATCTCGATGGAGCATCACTTACGCCCAGCGACGTCTGGTCTATCATCGACAACCAGAGCGTGAAGGTAGTGGTAAAGAGAAATCTTCCTGTCGTTACCGCAGCGTACAAATTTCTCCATGAACGTGCAGAAAAACAAATTATCTACGGGGTAAATACGGGCTTCGGTCCTATGGCCAGTCGTATTATAGACAAGCACAACCTCGCAGAGCTCCAAAAAAATCTTGTTCGGTCGCACGCGAGTGGGGCGGGGGTGCCTATCCGTCAAGACTTCGTACTCTCTGCAATGGTCATTCGGCTCAATACTCTTGCGAAGGGTGCCTCGGGTGTATCAGTCGCACTCTTGCGGCAACTCTCGACCTTCATCAACCACCGCATTATCCCCGTTGTGCCAGAGCACGGCGCAGTGGGTACGAGTGGTGACTTAGTGCAGCTGGCCCACATTGCGCTCGCACTCATTGGTGAGGGTGAGGTGTTTTACAAAGGTCGCCGACAACCCACTGCCGCCGTCCTTAAGAAGCTTAAGATTTCTCCATATACACTAGAAATAAAAGAGGGTATTTCATTGATCAACGGCACCTCCGTGATGGCGGGAATATCAGTAGTACTTTTACGTGACGCGAAGAACCTCTCCTCGCTCGCACTACGCCTCGGCGCTTTTTCTCTCGAAACAATCGGCGCATATGACGACAGCATCGCATCACAGCTCCACCTCCTGCGTCCACACGAGGGGCAGGGGCAGGCTGCGGCTACACTGCGTAAATTACTTTTAGACTCACAGCGCCTCAAGCCACGCTACACAAAGGACTCAAAAAAAGGTGCGCTTGGGGATGTGACATTCGCACTTCCGAAAGCAATTCAAGATGTGTACTCATTTCGCTGCATTCCACAAATAATTGGTCCACTCATGGACACGCTGACGCATGCAGAGGGAGTCATTCGCATTGAGATAAATTCCGCAACAGACAACCCGCTCATTCACGCAAAAGAAAAACGTTTTCTTCATGGAGGAAACTTCCATGGTGACTATATTGCCACGATGGTCGACCAACTGAAGATCCCCATTGTGAAGTCTTCTCTCTTGTCGGAGCGTCGCATCAACTACCTGCTCGACGAAAAAGTGAATGGTGTTTTCACTCCATTTTTGAACCTCAACACCCCAGGTCTCACGCTTGGACTGCAGGGTCTTCAATTTGTCGCCACCTCGACCGTCGCGCAAAATCAGACTTTTGCATTTCCTCACTCAATACACTCCATCTCCACAAACGGATCAAATCAGGACGTGGTAAGTATGGGTACTGACGCGGCGCTGCTCCTCGCCCGAGTGATCGACAATGTGTATGTCATTTTTGCCATTGAGCTTATTGCTCTGCTTCAGGCGGCTGATGTGATCGACGACCACAAGCACTTCTCCTCTGCCGCAAGGTCTTTGTATTGTGACGCGCGCAAGGTGTCGCGCACCGTCCATGAGGACCGCTCGCTCGCTCCTGACGTTGAAAAAATGACTCAGTTTCTCCGTGCGCTCTCGTAAGCGTTCCTCCCACGTTATGCCCACTCGTGAACCAATGAAACAAGCACAGGCAATGGCGATATTCCGCCACGCGCGAGAGCATGTCCCCGCGTATCGCTCCTTTCTTCGAGCAGAGGGAATCTCGGAAAGGAAGGCACGCCTCATCACGGATATACGAGACGTTCCCAAAACCACCAAGAAAAATTATATTCTGCCGTATCCCGTCGAGTTACGCATGGCAAAGGGGAGTCTCACAAAGACCAATATTATTGCCTCGAGTTCTGGCACCACGGGGAATCCACTCTACTGGCCAAGAGGGAGCGAAGCGAATAAAGACGCAGTGGCCTACCATGAGTACATATTCCAAAAACTTTTTGGAATGAGTCATGAGCGCTCCACACTTGCGATCATCGCTTTCCCCATGGGGGTCTACACCTCAGGGATTGCAACCACACTTCCACTCTTTGACATTGCAAAGAGGTTTCCACTCACTGTCGTTACCGCGGGGCTAAATCGTGACGGTATCATTGATGTGGCTGCCCGGTACGCAGGTCAGTTTGATCAAGTCATCCTTATCGGGCACCCATTTTTTATTAAAGACGTGCTTGAGACAGGAGCAAAAAGAGTCAACTGGAAAAAATGCCACACAAAGCTGATGATGTGTAGCGAGGGCTTTACTGAGGAATGGAGAACATATGTGATGGGGTTCATCGGCACCAAAGACCCCGCCCACGTACTCAACACCTACGGCTCGTCGGAGATGCTTTTAATGGCAACGGAAACACCGCTCTCCATCGCCATTCGTCGAAAGGCCGTGCACTCTCCCCGCATACGAGAGGCGTTATTCCCCAGTGAGGCACACCCGCATAATTTGTTTCAGTATGATCCAAAGAGGCATTTCATTGAGTCAGTAGAAGGTGCACTCCTCTTCACTTCGGGTATGGAGATGCCATTCGTACGCTATCAGATAGGGGATGAAGGGCGCGTATTTTCATTTGAAGAGGCGGCTGCACTTGCGGGGCAAAAGGTCGGGGTGCACAGAGATAAAATGCCGTTCGTTTCACTGAGAGGCCGTCTCGACCATACCATCACATTTCATGGTATCAATATGTATCCCGAGCACTTCCACCACGCGCTTAATACAAAAACAATCCTGAAACATCTCACGGGAAAGTTCGTTCTCGAGCGTGTTGTCGACAAACATCTTTCCCCGGTACTTCAAGTGGTTATCGAACTGCGCCAAGAGGCGAAGTCGTCGCTGTCGCTCGTACGCAACCTCACTAAACTTATCAAGGCGACACTCGTGAAGGAGAGTATAGAATACCGTTTTTTGCTCACGCACGTGGGAGGAGAGCTCACCCCGCGTGTCCTACTCAAGCCGTATCAGGATTCAGAATATTTTAAGGTGGGAGTAAAGCCTAAATATATTCGTTAACTATTCGCATATGAACGATACGACGTTATGGAAACCTGAAGTTATTTCTGCCGACACAGAAGAAGGGCGTATCCGCATTGCCACCCTGCAAAGCGTGCCGGACACCACCGTCGTCGACGCCACACCAAGAATGGTGCGTGAGCTTGCCGCCATCACACACCCCGCACTGTATGTTTCAGGAAAACTCGAGAACACTATCGCCACAATGAATGAGGCGTATTTGCATAGACCAGAGTCACGCGTCTTTGCTTGGTACCCATGGAAAAAAACCTTAGTGGGCATACTCCCCGAGGAGGAGTTTGAGCGCATTCGTACCTCGCGCAACAAACACCTCATTACCGAGGAGGAGCAGCGCGCATTTCGTGAGATGTACATAGGTATCGCGGGGCTTTCTGTCGGCTATAGCGTGGCACTCGCGATTGTGCTTGAGGGTGGTGGCAAGCACTTGCGACTTGCCGACAGCGATACGCTCGACCTTTCCAATCTCAACCGCCTCCCGTATGCGCTCGACGAAATAGGGCAGAGGAAGTCGGTCATCGTGGCACGAAGGCTCTACGACCTCGACCCCTACCTTGACCTTGTGCTCTTTTCCGACGGACTAGATGAAAACAATACTCCTCAGTTCATGAGCGGGCTCGACGTAGTTATCGACGAGGTAGATAGCTTGGCCATGAAGCAGGCACTGCGCGAGGGTGCCGCCGCCTCGGGCATCCCACTCCTCATGGCTACTGACAATGAAGAGACGGGGATGATTGACGTCGAGCGATACGACCTCGACCCTGCGACTCCGCCATTCCTCGATAGAATTCCCAAGAGCACAAAAGAGGTACTCGCATTGCTCTCTAAAAAAGAGGCAGGGAAAATCATCGCAACATATGTCGGTGAAGAATACACAACCGGCCGTATGCGCAACTCCCTCGCGCAGATGGGAGAAAGTATTGTTTCTTGGCCGCAAATTGGCGGTACTGCGCTCATCAACGGTGGAGCTATCGCCTACGCGCTGCGCTCGCTCATCACTGATTCATCGCGCCTCCAGACGGGACGATACGTGATTTCTCTCCCAAAGATTTTCGGCATATCAGAGTAAGTTTGCTATACTGAGGTAATGGAAACACTCATTAGAGAAATTCTGATTGAGGCCTCACGCGCGCCATCCGGAGACAACATGCAGCCATGGAGATTTACGCTTGAGGAAAATGTGCTACATATTTTTAATATCCCTGGGAGCGACCCTTCGCTGTATAACTGGAATGAATACGGTTCACTGATCGCCATTGGAGCATTGGTCGAAAACATCACAACGCTCGCACCATTTTTCGGGCTCTCCTGTCTTGTCAGTATTTTTCCTCACACCGAAAAAGATGCCCCCGTTTCAACAATCACCTTTACCCACAGCAAAACCCCTCCACCCGACACTCGGCTGCGTGGTGCAGTTGCCAGGCGAGCGACGAACAGAAAACCATATGAAAATACACCTTTCTCAGAGGTGCAGATGGGGACGCTCACGAGTATTTTTTCTGACGAGTCAGGGTTTACCCTACAGCTTTTTGATAGACACGAAGACCGGAAGTCGCTGGGTAAATTTGCTGCAGCAAACGAGTCTGTACTTTTTGGAAATAAAACGCTGCACAACTTTTTCTTCACCCATATTCACTGGCAAGACACCAAAGCAGAAGGTGGGGTACCGACTACAACGAGGGGTTTCTTGGAAGAGAGCCTCGAAATACCCAAACAAGGAAAGCCTATATTTCGGTTGATGAGATCATGGAGAATGACTTCTTTTTTCAACACGGTCGGGCTCACCAAGCTCATCGTCAGCGACAATGCAAAACTCTACGCGACCGGTGCTGCGATGGGGGTGATAACGTACAGCAAAAAAGGGAATCCCACCCTCGGTGACTACGTGCAGTTGGGCATACTTCTCGAGCGTGCATGGGTATGGCTCATGGCAGAAGGGTTCTGGCTCCACCCGCTCGTTGGTATCCCCGCACTTGCTCGTCGAAGGGGCGAGGGGGGCGGGGGGCTCGACGTGCGCGAGGAGGCGATCGTCACCCGTGCCTCCGACGGCATCGCACACATTGCGGGAGTTTCTCGTGAGCGCATCGTCGCCTTGTTTCGCACAGGGAAGGCCGAGGCGCCGACGCGCATGACGGAACGAGATACTCCTGATATTGAATTGGTACGCCCTTAAACCATACTCATGGAATTTTTATTTTCTGGAAGCATCACCCTCATTGTCACCACCATCATCATGGCAGTGATTGGCCTCTTGGGTCTTGCTGTTTTCAATAGTGATCAAAAAAGTGCTACGAATAGAGCCTTTCTTGCACTTTCTCTTGTAACGATTTGTTATGCGATTGCGAACTATTGGGGAATAGGCGAGCACGGGGATTCGCGCCCCTTATTTACCCTCTATGCACTCCGCGCTACTGTTTTTTTTGCTACGCTACACTCATTTTTGATATTTCATTTATTCTATATTTTCCCCCGAAAGGACTACACCCTACCGCCATGGTACCGCTACATCCTAATCCCAGAGGTAATCCTTGTCGCACTACTCACCCTTTCCCCATACATTTTTCGTGGAATAAAAACTTTTTCACAAAGCGGCATCGCCACCGAAATAGATGACGGGCCACTCATCCCACTATTTGGCATTACCGTTTTTGGGCTCATTGTGACAAGTTTTCTTTTTGGCATACAGAAGCTTCGTCGCGCGAAAGACATGGAGCGTAAGCAACTTTCATACCTACTCGCTGGTGCGACGATTACCTACTCGTTATTGTTGATTTTTAATTTTATTTTGCCCATTGTTTTCAACAATTCGGGTTTTGTGCGACATGCACCACTTTTCCTCACTCCTTTCATTGGCCTTACTGGATATGCAATATATAAACACCAACTCTTCAACATTAAAGTACTCGCGACGCAGGCATTTGTACTTATTATTGCCGTTGTCTATTTTGCAAAAATTCTCATTGCCACAACGGCGACCGACCGACTTATCGACGGCCTCATCTTTCTTGCAACCGCCTCCTTTGGGCTACTGCTTATCCGAAGTGTGAAGCAGGAAGTGCAAGCACGTGAGGAGATTGCTGCGCTCGCCGAACAGCTTTCAAATACAAATAGCAAACTCCAAGAGTCCAATGAGCAGCTGCGTATCATCGACCAGCGTAAAAGCGAGTTCGTTTCTATTGTGTCACATCAGCTGCGCACACCCATCACTGCACTGCGTGGATACACCTCAATGATACTGGAAGACTCCTACGGAAAACTCTCGGACGAAATGCGTCCGCCCGTCGAGAAGATTTTTCGCTCTGCAAGTAGGCTCGCGCAGATGGTCTCGGAGTTTCTCGACATATCAAAAATTGAGCAAGGGACAATGACATACGTGCTCACCCCCGTGGATATTGGCGCGATGATCACGGACCTCGGGGACGACTTTGCACAAGTAGCGCAAAAGAAGGGATTGGAGTTTAGTGTGCACATACCCAAGGGTACGCAGTTCATCGCTACTGCTGATGATGGCAAGATTCGCCAAATTTTTTCTAACCTGATAGACAACTCCATAAAGTACACCCCCAAGGGAAGTGTGGCAGTCTCGGTGGCAAGAGACGAGAAGCGGGGGATGATCGTCGTCAATCTGAAAGACACGGGCATTGGGCTTTCTCAAGATGACATTCACCATCTTTTTGGTAAATTCACCCGAGGCTCCGGTGGGCAAAAACAAAATACCGAGGGGTCGGGACTCGGACTCTATGTGGCAAAGAGTATGCTTGAGGCGCAAAAGGGGAATATCTGGGTCGATTCGGAGGGCCCCGGAAAGGGTTCGACATTCTTCATCGAGCTCCGCGCAGAATAAAGTTTTCATAAATCAATTATTCCTCGGGGCTCTGCCCCGGGGTAGCCACCTCGGAAGGGTTTGGGAAACCTGAGGTTTCCCAAGGTACAATGGTCAAATGTCCGAA
>JAYUQK010000088.1:0-8206 GCA_043756785.1 Candidatus Lloydbacteria bacterium
CGCGCGACTTCGACCCTTGTCGCCTCAAACTCCACCGCGATGAATGTCTACGGTAGCTGGACGAACCAGGGAATGTTTACGCATGTGAGCGGAACCGTGAACTTCGTTGCTACGGGAACGGGCCGCACAATAAGCGCGAATAGCTCACCCTTTGGTAATGTGCTCTTTAACAGCTCTTCTGGTGGGTGGACAATCGGCAGTAACGCGACGACAGCAGGGGCGCTCACGGTGACCTCGATAAATACGCTAACCGTTTCCCCTAGTGTGACACTTGAAGTAGGTGGGACATTTACCAACTCCGTCGGGGGTGCTTCGACGACGTTTGCGAACTCCACACTCTACCTCAATTCAGGAACCACATACACTATAAATGCCACCACCACAGGGGCTGATAGTTACGGTACACTCCAAGTGGGCGCGAATACTGATGTTCGCATGTGGAATTCCGTTGCAGCGACGACTACCGTGTCGTCGACCGGGAGCTTGTATTCCCAAGATCACAACACCATCGACGGGCGCCTCCAGATCTGGGGTGACTACGCACGCTCCTCGGGGACAGACTACTGGAGCCACGCCACAGACTTTGACGGGCGCGCACTCGGGGGCTCGCCACGTCTCGCTGACGTGCGCATCGCGTCAGGAAGTGTGCTTACTATTTCGGGCGCAGGGGCACTTGAGGTGGTCGGTAGCGCATCGGCATCGACGACCATCGCCGTGGAAACTGCTGGTGCATATGCGCTGAGTATCACAAATGGGTCGACGACAATGCAGTACTTTACGTTGCGCAATACCGACACGAATGGATTAAGTATTTCCGGCACACCCGTGGTGAATGTTATCTCTGACGGAGATTTTCAGCTCTCCGCAAATGGAGGGAGCATGATGACGGTCGCAGGAGGAACCATTGATGCAAATCCACTCAAGATTCTCTCGCGCAACTACTTCAGTACTTCAAGCGGGATGACGAGCGGGTCGAACGTGAAGGCGACTGGTGTCTCCGCGTCCATCTGGCGTTTTTCCGGTACTATTCCTACCACGAGTTTGTACGGCAACTACAACGGTGAACCATACGACTCGGATCCGGGAGGCGACCCAGGGTACATTGTGTGGGACGACAGCGCGGCACAAATAACCGTTTCAGGAAATGTCTACAGCGACGAAGGGGTGACGCCGATTGGCGTGACAGTGTGTAACGGTGTTTCCCAAAACGTACGCCTTCGGGTGCAGGGTGCGGGTGCGTACACTTCTGCTTGCGACGTTAGCACTGGGGCGTTTTCAATCTCCAATATTACCTTTAACCCTGGCGACACACTCTCGCTCTACCTTGATACTGCAGGGGGTGCGCGCGCTGCAAACATTTCACTCGACCCTGCGACCAATATTAGTAACATGCATCTCTACCGCGACTTCGTGATCGTGCGCCACGAGCAGGGTAACCCACTAACTATCGCCGTGATGGACCAGTATGACAGCGGCAATGATGCTGACGTGCCATTTCTCACGACGGTTGGTGGTACAAATACACTCACTACACCTGCTTCGGTCGGGCTCATCGTATGGACAAGCAAGGTATTTGCTCCAGGAGGAGACGTGACGCTCCATGCAAATGCTTCTGCATCCTACAAGGACGGATCAGTGAAGTTGTATGCGACGTCAACTTGGAGTAGCGCTGTATCGCAGACCCACCGCGTCGGAGGGCACCTCTTTGCCGCGTCAGGGGCCTCCATTGCCCCATCGACGTCGACGTTTATCTTCACCGCAACGACGTCAGGGAAGACCATCGCTGCATCTTCTTCACTCACTCTTTACGACCTCACCATGAGTGGCGCAAGTGGAGAGTGGGATATCGGCGGTGTGGGTACGACGTCAAATAACTTGAGTATGTCAGCGGGCACAACAACACTTCCGAGCGGTACACTTGCGGTGGGTGGGTCATTCGACACCACTGGTGCTGCGTTTTTACACAACTCTGGCACAGTGAAACTGACGTCAACGGTAAGTGGAAAAACGGTACGCACCGGAGGGTCATCATTTAATGAGTTACTATTTAATGGAGTAGGCGGGGCGTGGACAATGACTGACACCAACGCCACAACGACGGGCTCGGTGACGACGAATGCGGGGACGGTTACTTTGCCACAAGGAGTGCTTGCGGTTGCACTCGACTTTAATAACACCTCCGGTGCACTTATTGCGAGCGCGTCCTCGACACTTAAGATGACTTCAGCATTGACTGGCCGCACTATCCGCCTTGGTGGTTCGTCTATTGGAGGACTCCATGTTGCTGGTGCGGGAGTATTTACCATGGCAGATACAAATGCGACGACCACGGGAGATATCGTGCTCGCTCTGGGAACAACGACATTGCCGGCAAATGCATTTGCAACCTATGGGTCGTTCACGAATCAAAGCGCGTTTACTGCTATTGGTACGTCGACAATGAGTTTCACAGCGACCACTGGAGGAAAAACTATTAACTCCGGAAACTCTGCGTTCGGCAGTCTTGAAATAAATGGTACAGGGCAATTCACGCTTGCCGCCAATGCGACGAGTACCTACGACACGACGCTCCGTAGTGCGGGAGCGTTCACTTTGACATCAGGAAGGACGCTTGCTGTGGGCCGCACCTTCACCAACGCAGTGGGCGGGGCTGCAACGACATGGACAAATACCACCCTTTCCCTTTACTCCGGTACTGCGTACGCGATAAACACAAAAACAACAGGAGGAGATGTGTACGGTGCGCTCGCACTTGCAGCAAATACAAAAATTAGTAGTTGGAACTCCACGTCGACACTCTACACACTCGCCTCGAGCGCATCTCTCTATTCACAAGACCAGAACGCCGTCGACGGTAGCCTCTACATTTTCGGAGCATACCAGCGCACAACGGGGACTGACTACTGGAGTTATGCGACCGACTTCGACGGAACGGCACTTGGCGGGTCTTCGCGCCAAGCAAATGTACGCTTTGCATCGGGGACTACTGCATACTTTGCAACAGGTACGACGCTTACGATACTTGGGGGAGCAAGTGCAACGACCACCATCGACAGGCAAAACTCAGGGAACTACGCTCTGGAAGTGCAGGGTGCGTATCTCAATGCGGGGTATTACCAATTCCGCAATACTGACCGTGAGGGACTCAAGCTCACTGGTACGACTACCATTTCTGCATTTAGTTTTGGAGATTTCGAGCTAGGTATTTCAAACGGAGCATTGGTCACGATCGCCTCGACGACACTCGATCAAAACGCCTCCGCGCTGTACTCTTCTGTACGTTTTGCGACCTCGACGGGAGTAGTAAATGCGATAAACGTGCGACGCGTAGGTACGACCACAAACGCCATCACTTTTACCGGAGAGCACGGCAATATTGCATCGGAGGCATACGACGAAGACGGTAGCGACGGCTGTGGATCTGTACGCTTCACTGACAGCTCCTGCCTCTTTGCAGACCAAAAGACCTATCGATGGAGAAATGACGATGGTGCAGAAGGTGCGCCTAGTTCTGAGTGGTATGACCAAAGCTGGTCCAAGCGTAAGCGCGTACGACTATCCAACAATACTGCGATCATCGCTACGAGCACACAATTTAAAATTGCGGTGACCTACGACTCCGATATGCAAAGTGACTTTGACGACCTCCGCTTCACTGACTCATCTGGCACGACCACGATACCGTTTTGGCTTGAGTCCTACACTTCGTCTGCGACGGGGACGGTGTGGGTGAAGACGGAGAGCCTGCCTGCCTCGGGAGTTGAAGACATTTTTATGTATTACGGCAACAGCGGTGCGACAAATGGCGGAGTGGGAACCACAACCTTCAACTTCTTTGACGACTTTGAAGACGGGAGCCTCAGTGAATATTCAGGTGACACGACACTCTTTGAGCAGTCTACCTCATTTAACTACGAGCGTACGCGCGGGCTCGACGCGGCAGCTGGGAGCGAGGCGGCTCAAAATACGAGTGGTATTGCGCAGGTGTCGGCGGGCATCGGGCGCGACACGACATTTCGCTACTTCCAATATATCAACACCGGAGCACCCGCAAACGACGAGTCCTGCTTCCTATTTGCTGTTCAGTCGCCGATAACCTCGCATCAGAATTACGGTATCTGTGCCGAGCTCCCTGGTGTGCCAGACAAAATTTCTATCTCGAAAAATGTTGCGTACAACTTTAACGCCGGAGGTGCTACTGCACTCGCCACCACCTCAGTGACATGGGCGACGGGGTGGTATGAGTTTACGCTCGACTGGCGCACCAACAACCAAATTGCCCTAACAGTGTATGACGCGACGGGAGCATTCTTTGCTTCTACGAGTGTCACTGACTCAACGTACTCAACGGGTGGGGTTGGATTCACTTTTTGGGGTCAACGTGGAGGCTGGGATATGCCCTCTGCGCGTAAATATATTTCCGCCACACCGACCGTCACCTTCTTTACTGAACAAGCAGATTCAGGGGCGACGTGGAAGGCAGCAGAAAATACTGCACACATCGACCAGCTCGCAAACCAAAACGTAAGACTACGCCTCACGCTGCGTAACACGGGTAGCACGCTTACGAATCAAAATTTACGTCTGCAGATGGCAAATAAAAGCACCGCACCAAATTGTGAGTCTGTTGCCTCGGGTGCATACACCGACGTACCCACCACGAGTGGTGGATGCGGGTCCTCCGCTGCATGCATGAAGACTTCCTCGCAATTTACTGATAAGTCTTCCACTACGCAGTTGCTTACCATTCCCACGGGTATGACTTTTGCGCAGGGGCAAATTATGGAGGACCCGTCGAATCAGACGGGGGACATGACCATAAACTCTGGTGAATTTACGGAAGTAGAATACAACTTCCAAATGACCGCATTTGCGACACAGAGTAACTACTGTTTCCGCACCACAAAGGCTGGTGTTGCAGTGGATAACTACACCAAAGTGGCTGAGCTACGCATGCTGCATTCTCCCACACTGTCAAGCTTCTCTTTTAATCACGACACGAATATCGCACTCACCGAGGGTGCAACGACCACTATCTATGCCACATCGACCGTGACGGACTACAATGGGTACACTGATCTCCTCTATGCGTCGTCTACATTTTATCGCTCGGGACTCTCCTCGACGACTGCGTGTACAGCAGACAGTAATGACTGCTACCAAATAGCGACGAGCTCATGCAGCTTCCAAAGTTGCTCCGGAAATATCTGTACTGTTTCTTGTAGTGCAGATATGTACTACTTTGCCGACCCCACGGACTTTGGCAGTAGCTATGCAGCACAGGATTGGGTTGCCCTCATAGACGTGTGGGACACATCAGGCTCACATAGTCGCGCGTCGTCTTCACAGGAACTACTCTCACTCTCTGGGTTCACTGTGCCGTCGACGCTCTCCTACGGCTCGGTGTCAGTGGGGTCCGATACGGGGGCAACGAACTCGACCACGAGTGTGACCAATACCGGAAATCGAGTACTCAACCTCAACCTTGGGGGAGTCCCACTTGAATCTGGTGCGTCGTCGATCTCCTACGACAAAGAGAAGTACTCTACCTCGACATTCACGTATGCGGGGTGTTCGACCTGTAGCACACTTGCCGCGTCCTCCTCCCCAGCATTCTTCCCCATAGCGGTAACGAAGCCTACCTCGACCTCGCCATTCTTTAGAGACATTTACTGGGGAATTACCATTCCGTTAGGTACTGCGGCCTCCACTCACACAGGCTCGACTACTTTTGAGGCTGTTGCGGGATAGACGTTTCTTTGCGGTAGTGCATTGACAATGGCTGCAGTTGGGATAGAAATAAGAGAGAGTACTACACATTTTTAGAGAGCATTATGTTCCTTAAAATTATCGGCATGTGCGCACTGTCATTCTTCGCTTCAGCCGCTCGGGCAGAAGGTACGCCAGCAGGAACGTGGCAAGTGACCGTTGGTGGATTCAGCTACCACACACCACGCAGTGGAGGGGAGAATGAATTTAACTACGGTCTTGGTGTCGAGCACCAACTCACCGCGAGTACCGCACTACAGGTGGGTATGTACATGAACACCCTTAAACGTATCTCGAACTACGGGCTTGTGCAGTATCATCCATTTGAGTTTTTGGGTTTTCGGTTCGGTGCCTCGGTCGGCGTGGTCGACGGGTACTCCATCGTGAACAATGGTAAATTCATCCCCGTGGTACTTCCTTCATTTTCACGGCAATGGAAACACGTGGGCATTAATGGTGTTTTTGTACCACCCATCGACGGTGGTCAAGGGATACTCTTTGTGGGGTTCAAGTTTCCGTTCTAGGGAAGTGTTTTGGTGCAGCGTTTTACGTAGGGGCCGCCTAGCAGAGCACATGCAGGCGGTTTTTTCGTGCATAATGTGTATTATTTGCGCTATACTATAGAGAGCATGCGTCGCACCATTCAATCAATAGTCGTCCCATCTTACGTCGTCGTAGCTATTGTGCTCGGTTTTTCTATTTTCGGCGCACCATCGCTTTTTGCACAAGTATCAGGGGACGGCATACCCCCAAAACTTTCTAACATAAAGATCGAGAGCTTCACTGCGACGTCAGCCGTCGTCTCTTGGGAGACGGATGAAGACGCTGATTCCGAAGTGAATTACGGTTTGACGAAAGAGTATGGAGTAATGCGGGATGCGCTTCCGAATAAGAAAAAGCACCGCGTCCTTATCGATGATCTGGAGCCGTCGATGTTTTATCACATTCGCATAGGGTCTGCAGACTATGGTGGCAACCAAGCGCTCTCGGGTGACTATGGTTTGACCACAAAGGGGGTCGTGAATATTAAAGAGATAGATAAAATCCCCCCAGAGGAGCGTGCGGTAGTGGAGCGGGCAGTGGCTGCCGTGCGCGAGCTGAAAACATATGAAGGCTTGAAGGTGGTCATAGACGAGCTTGGTGAGACGGCAAAAAAAGTCCTCGAGGCCCCGCGCATTATTGGTAGTCCCGGAGTGAAGGAGGTGGGGAGTGACTATGCCGTGGTGACGTGGGCCACCGACCAAGACGCAGGATCCGTGGTGCGCTTTGCGCGTGATTCGGACTATCGTACGGGGGAAGAAGATCCTTATAAAACAGAATCAGGTGATGCGGGAGAGCGTACCAAGGACCACTCGGTGCGGATAAGTGGACTTTCTCCAGGTACGCTCTACCACTTCCAAGTAGTCTCTGAGGCGGACTTCGGACTCTCTGGGCAGTCCCGTGACGACACGTTTATTACCAAAGCACAGCTTCCAAGTATTCTCAATTTCCGCATCATTAAAGTCGAGGCAGATTCCGCGACGGTCGCTTGGCGTACATCGATTCCCGCTGCGGGCATCGTCGAATATACAAATACAAAAACAAAAGAGGTGAAATCTGCGGGCTCTCCAGTCTTCTCCCTCTCCCACCAAGTGAAGATCGCTGGGCTTTCTTTGGGTATTCGCTACACTGCACTCATCAAGGCGGAGAACGTGGTGGGCGACAAAGTTTCGTCCGCACCACTTTCGTTTACGACGGTGCGCGACACTGCTCCGCCGATTATCTCAAAGGTGTCCAATGAGTCGACACTTTTCCCATCGGCAGACGCGAAGGTGCAGACGATAGTATCGTGGGCGACAGACGAGCAGTCCTATTGCCAGTTCTTCTATCGTGAAGGACTGAACCCCGCCATAGAGCCCTCAGGACTTGGGGAGGAAAAGGAGCCGCGCACAGCCCACGTGCAGGTCGTGGTGGAATTCTTACCATCAACAGTGTATCAATTCTGGGTCGCATGCCGCGACGAGGCACGCAATGAGGCAAAGTCTGAAAATTTTGTGCTGTTTACACCAAATAAAGAGAAGTCGATTATTGATATTATTCTTGAGAACTTCCAAGGAACCTTTGGCTGGGTCAAGAACATCGGCAAATAGTGTTTGGTAAATTGGGCACATTGCTTCGTTAAAACAGAAATATGCGCTGCACCTTACTCCGAGTAAGGCTTGCTTGCATATTTCCGTTTTGCCTCGCACTGCATCCCAATTTACCAAACACTCAGACTTCCGCCAGCGCCCTGGCTGCGTAGTCTCTCAAAAAACAATACTTCGCTCCCAGAAACGTCATACCAAATCAGAGGTTGCTCAAAGCTGGACACCAGTGTTTTTATTTGCTGCGTTTGTCTATATAATAGAGTGAGTTATGGCAAAGCCTATTATTTTTGGGGATCAGATTGAAATCACCT
>JAYUQK010000089.1:0-3026 GCA_043756785.1 Candidatus Lloydbacteria bacterium
ACCCGGGGTTATTCATTAGTAATTTGTTCATTATAACGTGCCACATGTTGCATGCAACGTCACCTACTGTTTTTAAATAAAAATTGTTACCATTGGCAAAGTCTGTTTTTTAAGATTGTGCATATGGTTAAAGTCGTCAACACGTCACCTAAGTACTCAAAGCTCGACGCGCGTGCTTTTGCACAAATTTTTGGTGTGAAGGTGCAGACAGTTATTGTTGCCTCAAAAAATCCCGTGAAAATTGCCGTGGCGGAGGAGGCTTTTCGCCTCATTTTCCCCAAGGTGAATTTTTACTTTTTGGGCGTGGAGACAGATTCCGGTGTGCGCAGTCAGCCGTTTGGAGAGGAGACGCGGAGGGGTGCACAAAACAGACTCGAGAGAGTCATGCGCCTTCATCCTGATGCGCACTACTTCGTGAGCCAAGAGGGCGGGCTCTTTGACGAGGGTGAGGTGATGTATAACCGTGCGTGGATCATGGTCGCCGATAATGCCAGACACCGTGGCGAGAGTTCGACTGCGAGCTTCACCATTCCCACGGAAATCGCGCGCCTCATTCGGACCGGTCTTGAGCTGGGGGATGCGAGCGATGTGTATTATGGCACAAAGAATCTGAAGCATCATGGTGGCGGGATCTCGTTTATTGCTGACGGACTCATCAATCGTCAGAGCTACTACCTCCAAGCGGCGATTCTCGCTCTCTGTCAGGTCAAAAATCATCATTTGTATCGCTAGCACAGTGCACCAACTCCCTACGCCCAAATTTTGTTGGGCGTTTTTTGACTTTTATTGCAAGATTGGTAGCATGAAAAAAGATTTTGTAGGCTTCTACACTACTGGGAAGATTTATGATTGAACCAAGTACCGCAACGCTCATCATCGACATGCGGCAAATGCATGTCGACGGAGCAGGAAACGACCAGCTCTGTAGCAGGGGAACAGAAATATACGAACGTCTTGAAAAGGACACGGCGCTCGCGGGTGCTGATGCGAGAAAGCAGGGCGTCGTCCTCGCTGAGTGGAAGGCGTTTGAGAAAATCGTAGAGAATATTCGTCGCGGTCGAGGCGATAAGGCGCTCGAGGCATACGATAAGCACGTCGCAAGCAGGATTCAACAAAGCAAAACGCTCTCCCTGAGCAAAAAGAAAAAGGGAATAAACCTCCTTAAAAAAATTCGACCATGAACTTGCCCCACCCTGTGGGGTGTTTTTATTTCTCAATGAATTTTTTAGTCATTTTTTGACAAGACACTTCTGGCTGGTAGCATGAAGCAAGAATCTTTCTTGTGGAGAAGAGACATGGTATTCAGTGTTCAAAAAGAATCTGCAGAAACGAAGAAACTTATTGACCTTTTTAAAAGAAGTTATGTTGATGGTGAGGGTGATGTGTTTTTGACACAGAAGGCAAAAGAAATCTTCGGGCGCCTCGACCAAGAAACCAAGCATGTGCGAGCGAATAGTGCTATGGTGCATATGGTCGATCGGTGCCGTAAAGACTTCGAGCAATTTGTTTTACTGGTGTGCAAAAATCGTGGAAACCAGGCGACTCAAGCATTGGGCAAGTATTATCTTGAGCACAAGAAGAAGCATCCATGAACCCAAGGGAGTCAAAGATCGAAACACCGCGCACGGGCGTGGTGTTTGTTTTTTATTGAAAATAGGCTAGGCTTTGTGCATGAGATTTCACATCATTAGTCTTTTCCCCAGCACTATGCAAGCGTATTTGAATGACTCGATTCTCGGTCGTGCGCAGGAGGATAAAAAGTTTTCGATAAAATATTACAACCCGCGTGATTTTACCCGCGACAAGCATGCACGCGTCGACAAACGCCCTTACGGCGGGGGCCCAGGAATGGTGCTCGAGGCAGAGCCCTACTTGAAGGCCGCAGCGAAGGCCAAGGGCAAGAAAACGAGGCGCGTAAAGATGGTCTTTTTCGCAACCGACGGTAAACAGTTTACAAATGTGATGGCACGCGACTGGGCGAAAAAATATGACGATATCATTTTCCTCGCTGGGCGCTACGAGGGGATAGATGCGCGGGCACCAAAGATTTTGAGAGCCGAGAAGATTTCCGTGGGGCCCTTCGTGCTCACAGGAGGGGAGATCCCCGCCATGCTTGTCATCGATGCAGTCGCTCGCCAGATAGAGGGCGTACTCGGCTCATTCGACTCCGTAGAGGAGGAGCGCACGGCGAGCCCCGACGTCTACACCCGCCCCGAAGTACTCGTCTGGAAAAAGAAAAAATACGCCGTCCCCAAGGTCCTGCTTGAAGGCAACCACAAACTTATTGAAGCGTGGAAGAAAGAAAATTTGATAAGTTGACATTTGAAATTTTTCGATGTATTTTGAACGCATCTGTTCTTCAAATTAAATGAGAGGAGGGGAGTATGGCGATGATCGGAGTACCGCTCTCTATCTACACAGAAGAGCTCACAAAGATTCCTGACGGAGTCTTGCCTACACGCACGATAGACCGCTTTCTTGAGCGACTTGCGCTGTACCCTGAAGAGATGGAGGAGATTGGGCATCGCTATCTAGATTTTGATCCGCACCGGCACTGCAGCCAACTGCCCGAGGAGTTTTATGCCTCATGCTCTGTCGAAGAGATGGCGAAGATTTTTGTGAGTAGTTTGTCTAGTCTCAGTCACACGCAAGAGGCGCTGTTTGAAAAAGATCCGCGGTACGCAATTTTTCGGAAAATAAGTAGCTCATTGTGGCGGTATGGCTACGCGTCCGTCCATCGCGAGTGGAGTACGCTCGTCGACGCATATAACGGCATTCGTCGCTTTTCCTTCGACATCCCAGACTTCGCGGTGACGCTCAACTACACGTGTCGCCACAGCGCCTACTCCCGCACCGAGTTCGACCCCGACGTGTATCTCGACGGAGTATTTGGTTTCATTGTGCACTACAAAGGTGAGCCGGTGATGACGATCGGCTTTTCGTTTGCAAAAGGACGAAGGATACTCATCGCACAAGTGCAAATGAAAAAACACAAAGGGAATCGCTTTCTCTATAAGCTCCCCATG
>JAYUQK010000090.1:0-2994 GCA_043756785.1 Candidatus Lloydbacteria bacterium
TTTCGCAAGTCACATGTGCTAAGGGCCCACGCTTTCTATGAAAAACATGGAAAAAAGGCGGTTATCCTCGCGCGCTTCGTCCCCATCATTCGCACCTTCGCCCCCATTATCGCAGGGGTTGGAAAAATGCACTACCCAACTTTTGTACTTTTTAATATCATCGGCGGATTACTTTGGTCCACCTCACTCATTGGTCTTGGGTACTCTGTCGGCAACCTTATTCCCGGTGCAAAGGAGTATCTCGAATACATCATCCTTGGTATTATTTTTCTCTCCATACTCCCCATCATCATCGAGTATATACGGGCAAGACGATAGCTATGCGTAGGTTAGGCGTGCTTCGTGTTTGCATGCGTCGCTACAAAAAACAGGAGGCCCGCTTGTCGTGCAGGATTCACATATAACGAGCTTCTTGTGGCAGTCGTGGATGGCGCAGTTGCCGTAGTGCTCGCTTTTCTCCCCGCACGCATGGCACCTCCCTACCACCTCATAGTTGTCCGTAAATCGCTCCGTGATCCGGCCGTCAAAGACGTAGAGCGAACCCTGAAAATCCTCTCCAGGGTACGCCTTCATGTACGAGCCAATGCCTCCTTCGAGCTGATACACATCTTCAAAACCCTGACTCCTTAGGTAGCCTGATGCCTTTTCGCAACGCACTCCGTAGGTGCATACGGTCAATATTTTTTTCTTTTTAAGCGACTCAAGTGCGGGAGAGGCATTTGCAAGATCGCGAAAATTCTCCATCTCCGGATTAATCGAATCTTTAAAACGCCCCACTTTGAACTCGTAGTCGTTGCGCATGTCCACGATCTGAAAGTCCTCGCCATTCATTATCCACGACTTTACCTCCTCGGGTGTAGCGTGCGTACCGGTGATTTTATTTGGGTCGATATCCCCCTCCTCCCCGAGCCCCAATGTGACAATTTCTTTGCGTACTTTAATTTTGAGTTTGGGAAACGCCGTTCCCGTGCCACGGCTATGCTTAAACCATACGTCGCTGAAGTTCGCGAATGTACCCACGGCGCCACCTTGTGCATGCATACGCTTTTCGTATTCCGCGATGTTTGCACTTGTACCCTCCGCAGTCCCGTTGATACCCTCATGCGCAATGAGGATACGCCCTCGGAGTCCGAGCTCGGTGCATGTCGCACGCATAAAGCCCATGAGGCCTTTGGGGTCTTCGATGGGTGTATATTTGTAGAAAATAATTATTTCATTCTCCTCTTGCATTTGTTGAGTGTAGGATATTCACGAAGTTGGCGCAAGCAAAAAGCCACTTCTCATGAAGCGGCTTTTTGCTTTGGGGAAGATACCCCAAACGGGCTATTTATGCAGCCTGTACGTTGACCGCGTTTGTGCGACCATCAGGAGTCTGCTCAGTCTCGAAAGTGACTTCCATTCCTTCCTTGAGGTCATCGAACTGAATTCCTACGAGACCATTGCGGTGAAAGAACATATCCTTCTCCATTCCGTCTGCCTTGATAAAACCAAAACCATTCTCCTTGAGTGTCTTAATTGTTCCTTTCATAATTTTTATTTTACTTACTGACTAATATCTAAACCGATACACAAACATACAAATAGAGCGATAGAAGAAAATCGACCTCACTTCAAACAACAACTTTTGTGCATCAAGAGTATCATCTTGGTAACAGAAGTCAATGGGTAAGACAGATCGCGCATATTAAAAAACAAAAACCCACAATCGTGGGAATTATTTGGGATTTTTTGAAAAATGCCCCGCCAAACCAGCAAATGCATCACTAAAGTCACCGATGCGCTTTGTCCGCGACGCATATACAGGAAGTGTGACAGGCAAGACTTCCGCACACTTTGGACAGGTCAATTCGTAGCTTTTTCCGTGCCCCTTCTCAAGGGCAAACATCCGCAACTTTGCCGAGCACCCCTGACCCTGACATAGAAAAATGTACTCTCTTTTCATGCGCACCTCACAATAAAGGATAAGTCTCCATCCACCGTATCATGAATTTTGTAAAATACAACACAGGCCATGGGCGCGCCGCTTATCAAACTTTATTAGATTATTTTGCTATACTGAGCTGATAAACCTTATGAAACTCATTCTTCTCCTTGCCTCCACGGTGCTCATCGTACTCTTTGTCCGTGACCTCTGGCACTTCTGCACACAAGTGAAAAAGGGTGGTGAGCTCGTACGTGCTGCGACTCCCTACGAGCGAAGGGACACTTCCGCCACGCATCACATCATCATGCTCGGGGACAGCACTGCGGTGGGCGTCGGGGCGATCGACCCGACACTGACGACTGCAGGGATGCTTGCTGAGGAGTACCCAAAATCTTCGCTGGCAAATCTGAGCAAAAGCGGTTGGCGTGCAGGCGCATTGCGCGAGGCATATGCCAAAATGCCCATGACACATGCGGACCTGATCGTCATACAAATTGGTGCAAACGACATCTTCCGATTTACCCCGCTTAAGAGCCTAGAGGCGGACGTTACCGCGATCGTTGCAAGAGCAAAAGAGATGAGCGCGCACGTCGTCATCCTCCATTCTGGGAACGTTGGCCTCGCGCCAATTTTTCCCAAATACGCAGCGTACTTTCTCAGCAAACGCACACGCGCAGTACGCGACATGTATATCACACTCGCAAAAACAGAGCGCATCGCCTATGTCGACTTGTACCGTACAAAGGAGGCCGACCTTTTTCTCACAGACATCGACAAGTTTTATGCAAATGACCACCTCCACCCGAGTGGCGAGGGGTACAGAGACTGGTTCACCCAAATACAGAAAAGCATCATCCCCACCTATGGGAGTGACGAGTTTTTGCGGTAGCGTACGTACGTATTGACAGACGATCTCTTTCGTATACAGTGTGAATTAGTAGACTGAGGTCGAAACAAACTTTCCCGCAAAAACGGCATAATATACAAAAATCGTGGCTCAATTTGACCCTTCCGTCTTGTTGTTAAGCCACAAAACTGTTAGAAATTAGCTACCATGGTTAAAAAACGGC
>JAYUQK010000091.1:0-23137 GCA_043756785.1 Candidatus Lloydbacteria bacterium
GAGCAGAGCAACAATTTTTCGCTGGAAAAATTGAAGGCGTGTCACGTGGGGGGTATTATCTGAGCGCACTATATTACGGAGTCGGGGTTGACCCGCACCTCTATCTCCGTCGGCAGCGCACGGATGAGCCCGAGCAGCTCTGCGTTTGGCCAGCCCCCTTCGGGGATTTTGAGGAGTGCATTCATGCGATATTTCCCCTTCACCCGTGCAATGAACGAGGGGAAGGTGACGGGGTGATATGCACTAAAAATAGTCTCTATCTCGCGCATCAGAGACTCGCCATCAGGCTTCCTGCCCTCATGAGTAAATTTGATGAGGGTGGAGAATGGGGGGTAGCCAAGCTGTCGGCGAGCTTCGAGTTCGGTCTGCATAAATTCACCAATATTGCCTGATGTTGCAAGCTCAAAGAGTGGCACCGAAGTGTCGCGTGTTTGGATCAAAAAATGTTCACGTGCTTTTTCGCGTAATAGTAGGAGTAGCCGAAATACGCGCTCGCCCATGCGGAAGTCTGGGATGGTGAGGAGTGAGTTTACAGAAAGAATGGCGACTGCCGCGACGGGCTCCGTGAGGTAGGGGATTGCCATCTCTGTGCCAATCAAGATGCTCCCTGGGGTTTGATAATACTCGCGCATGATTTTTTGCGCCTCGGAATGCTTCTTCACCACGTCTTTGTCCATACGAAAAATAGTGGCATCGGGAAACCGCGCACGTATAGATTCCTCGGCCTGTGCGACCCCAATGCCAAGCGCCACGAGCCGCCAGCCGCCACAGTGGGTGCAGGTGTGGTTGGTGTCGCGCTCAAACCCGCAGCGGTGGCAGAGAAAAATATTATCCTCACCCTCGCCGTTTATCTGCGAACCATTTTTTTTGTGGAGCACCATCGGTGCCGAACAGCGCTCACACGCGACGACGGTGCCGCAGTCACCACAGACCGTCATGGGTGCAAACCCCCGCCGCACCCCCATGATGAAACAGTGCGTGCCCTTTTTGCGCACATCCTCGATGAGGTCGACGAGCTGGGGGGACGCGATAGCGATGCGGCCCGTGGCGGGCTGTTCGCCGAGGGTGCGCATGTCGACAATCTGGGTCGCTGCGGTAGAGGGGAGTCTGTATTTGGGTCGCATGAGCGCCTCGAGTTGCTCTGTTTCCTTGCGATGAAGTGTCTCGGCACGCAAAAAAAGATCTCCAAAGATAATGTCTGCTCCAATGGCCAAAGCAAACTCCTCGGCAAACATACGTAAGTCCAGATAGGGCCTCGATTGGAGTGTGTACGCCCCCGCACTTTCTCGGTCGAGGATGATGCACTCGATGTCGTAGCGCGGTACCGAAAGAAAGAGTGGGGTACCAATGATGAGTACGGGGTGCTCCATGCGCACAATTTTCTCCCAACGGGATTCGAGCTCTTTTTTGGACAGCCCACCGTGGAGAATAAATGTATATTCTTGGATACCCTTTTCGATGCTCGCATAAGTGTGCTCAATGTCCTGGATTGAGGGGAGCACGAAATAGCAGGACTTTCCGCGCGCAAAGACCTCACGGATGTGGCTTTTGTATGTGGCAAATCGCTCTGCCTCATCTGCTTGGAATATCATGCGCTGACTGTGGCGCTTGGTCGTGGTTTCCGTTTTCGGTGCTGCGCCACCTCTGCCTGAAAGCACGAGTGCACTGGGAAATGCGGCGTGTATGACCGCCCCCGTCGTTGCCGCAAAATATTCTCCCGTTTTCTCACAGGCTTCAATAAACTCTTTGCGAAAGAAATGTTTCGCATGCACGCTCTCGAGTTTTTTGATGGCAAATTGCGCATTTTTGATGTCACCTTTCATTTCGTGCGCAGGGGTAGAGCGGATGACGAGGGCCGGAGTGAGCTTTCCACGCAGGGGTACACTCACGAGCGCCCCCGGAGGGACAGCTTCAGATGTGAAATACGAAAGCTCGTCAATGGGTATTCCGCGTCTAATTGGCGCTACGGTAATGATGTTCACATTCCTATATTACCACGATGGGTAAAGGTTTTGAAAAAACACCATGGAATATGGTGTTGTCACGCGATATCAAACCGAACGATGTAAAAAGTTTCCCCGCTGTTGAAAAAGTTTTTTCGTACCCCAATGACACCTCCCCCAGCCTTTTGCATATTGTGTAGAGATGCGCCTTCGCGAGCAAAACTTGTACAATGCTGCGCACCGCGTTTCTTGGCCTCAGCGATTTCTCGGTTGAGCAATGCTTTACCAAGGCCCATTTCTTGAAACGCGGGTTCAACAATAAAGAGGCAAAGATGAAATATGTCCGAGTCATCAATCGCGGCGATCTCAGGGTCCTCATTGAACGAGTGAAAGAATGCGATTGCAAATCCAGCAAACTTGCCATTCTTGGTCGCAATGAATGCGGCATAGCGGTATTCGTTAAAAATCGAGCGAATATCTCGTGCGGTGGGGCATGTCTCGACGGGAAGAGTCGCTCTCATCGTACGCATGATTATTCGAGACCATTTTTTCCAGCTCGCCGAGTTCATTCGGCGGATGTATGGGTTGTCCAAGGGAGCCTCCTGCGTGCAATCTCATCAAACCCTAACAGAAAATATATACTTGTCGAGTAAAGAAAAACCCCTCACGGAGGGGTGTGGTTGTATTCTGCAACCTCATCGGCAAGTCCTATCTCAACTGCCTCTTCTGGTGTGATAAACCAGTCAAACTTCATCCTTGCTTCGAGCTGCTCTCGCGTCCAAGGCTTCTTGTCGAGGAGCTTCATTTTCTCGTTGATCTTCCAGAGATAGATATCCTCAACCTTTGTGTTGAGTCGCCCCGACTCCTTTGCGTGTCTCTGTAGATTTTTTGAGTGCCCACTAAAACCGTCTTCGCCGTAATGAAGCATCATCGTGGTGTTTGGTGCCATGATGCGCTTGTCACCAGCTTGGAAAATGATAGACCCTGCACTCATGAGGTACCCGTAAGCCTCGATGGTGATATGGTGCCCCGATCGCTTGATGCGGTCGTAGATACCAAACATGTGATAGACATCGCCTCCCGGGTTACTCATTTCGATGACGATACTCGGGTCTTGCCCCTCGAGCACAGGCCAGCGTTCAAGCACGGTGAGTCCCGTTGCGAGTTTTTTCCACATATCAGAGTCAACACCAGACTCGCCTGAGTCTATACTCGCGGTGGCACTCGCGAGAATAATGCGCCTTGTTGCGGGGTTCACGCCGTAGTCGAAGAAAAGCTTCAGTTCGTCGTCTTTGGTAAGCGGTTTTCGTTTTTCGGTCGCCATTGCGCCCACTCCTTGTTCAGTTGTGCATCTATTTTTCACTATACTTGAGTGTGATGTCTTTGCAAGACTCGCCTCAGGCGTTTCTGTAAGTATTAAAAAAATGGGGATAACTGTGGGGAAAAGTTGGGGATTATGCGCTACAATAAGGGGCATGAAGAATATTACACTTGAAGTGTTGACGGCTCCTGGGTGCACGCATTGCCATGAGTTTTTGGAATTTTGGAAAACGATTGCGGGGGAGTGGGCGAATGTCGCGATGAAGGAGCTCTCTATAATTACACCGGAAGGTCAGGAGATGGTGGGGAAGTATCAGATCTTCGCATCACCGGGGATTATTTTAAACAACGAGGTGTTTGCCACGGGGGGATTTAATAAAGAGAAATTTGTCGAGAAACTGAAAGCGCTTTCTGCTTAGCAAAAAGTTTTTATTATTACTTATAAGCGTATTTTATGGATCAACAATCATCGGGTTTTAAAACAGGTTTAGTTATTGCAATTAGCGTCTTTGTTGCTGTTGTCATTCCTGCGTATGTTTATTTCGAACATATCGCCCCTGCGCTAAAGTCTGGCGCGCCTCTCGGCACTGATGGTTGGTTCCTTTTTTCGTATGTCATGGGGCTTTCTATGATTGTGCTCCCATGTACGCTACCACTCGCATTTGTTATTGTCCCCCTATCGATGGGAAAAGGTGTTGTAAAAGGGCTTGGCATGGCTTTCTCGTTTGGGTTGGGAGTTATGCTCATGCTCTCCGTGTATGGCGTACTCGCTGCGCTTGCCGGAAAAGCGGGACTTTCGATGATGGGTGCACAGGTAGAAGACATCAAAAATTGGGTCTACTTTTTTGCTGGGATTTTTGCGTACACCTTTGCACTCGCGGGAATTGGTCTCCTCAAATTCCGAATGCCGTCATATACCGGATCTGCACCTGATTTTATACAGAAGCGTAGGGATTTTGTAAAAGCATTCCTCTTGGGGATGTTCCTTGGGAACATTGGTGTTGGTTGCCCACATCCCGCTACCCCACTTATTTTAATTGAAATTGCTTCTTCGGCTGATGTTTTTTACGGATGGTCGTTGTTCCTTGTTCACGCCATAGGGCGCGTAGTGCCACTGTTTATACTTGCTATCCTCGCCGTACTTGGGGTAAACGGACTCGTCTGGCTTGTGGCACGTAAGGAGAAAATTGAGCGCGTAAATGGTTGGGTGATGGTATTTGTCGCGGGCTTCATTCTCACCCTCGGACTCTTTACTCATGACTGGTGGACGAACTCTGGACAACACAATCTACTTGAAAAATTTACACAGGAACAAACATTCACCGCTGCAATTAATGACCAGCTCGGCACAGCGGTGCCACATGCACATGGCGCAATAGAAAATGCCGTTGGACTTTTTGGGCAACCCGCAGAATGGGGCAACTGGTTTATTGTTTTCCTTTGGCTCCTCCCATTTTGGTGGATGTATCGCAAGGAAAAGGCGCGCGTACTTGGCACCCCCGCACTCCAAATTCAAAAACTCCAGCAAAAATTAGAAAAAGCTGAAGAAGAGCGGAGAGGTATCGAAGTGGTCCTCCACATCCCTGAAGGGGAACAGGGCGCGCGCGTCAAAGAGCTTGAGGCGCAAATGGACGGCATTGTGAAAGAGCGTGTCATACTTGAAGAGGCAATGCGCTATGGTACAGAAAGTGGCTTGCGTGACGCCACTGCTCAGAAATATGAAGAAGAGATACTCGGCTTGCGACGGAGTTTCTATGTGACCCTCTCGCTGCTCCTTATCGCGGTCTTCGCCATCTTTCTCCCGTTTTGGTTTATGAATTTTGAGGGAGTGAAAGGTCACGGTGGGGAAATGGCGGGTATGGATCATGGTGCTGCCACAGAGACAAGGGTTACTGTGAGTGACGCCATCAAGAAGATCGATGCAGGCGCAGCGCCTTCGTCCGCCCCCGCCGCCAAAGAGTCGATGCCCCACGCTCATTAATTGCTCACTTATCACTTCATGAAATTCATTATAAAAAATACTGCGGCTACCACCCTTGCTCTTTCCCTCGCTCTTTTTGGTGCTATCCTCCCCACCACCGCAAGCGCACATTTTATTAATCAAGATACTGCGTATAAATTTGCTGCAGCAGTGGGCGCAGACGGGCATGACCACGAGCACGCGGAAGTAGTAGTGGTGGCCTCCGACGGTCATACGGACCACGAGCACAAGGCTGGTGGCTCCGATCTCCTTGTTCCAGGGAGTACGCGATGGTTCGGGCTTCTCGCAGTTTCCCTCGTCATCACTGCACTACTATCTTATTGGGTTTATCGCTATATCCAAGTAGCACCAGTAGAAATGAAGAAAGCTGAGGGTGGAGAAAAAAAATAACACTCATTTACTACTACGTACAAAAAATACTGCATATGAATAAATATCTCGTCCTCATGCTTGTCCTCGTTGCGCTCGTCGCCAGTGGCGTGATATATCGCACATTTCTCCTCCCTGATGCACAGAAGCCCATAGACACTGGCGTAGTGAAGGAGTTTACGGTGACTATTCAAAAAAACTCATGGTCGTTTGCACCAGAGGTTATCGACGTGGACTTGGGTGATACGGTGAAGCTCAAGTTTGTGAATGAAGATGACTACGATCACGGGGTGGGGATTGACGCATATGGTGTCTCACAGCGCATCCCTGCGCGCGCGACGCTCAACGTCCCAGCATTTCTTGCATCAAAAGCGGGAGATTTTCAGTTTTATTGCTCCGTTTCCTGCAGTGAGGGGATTGCCGAGGGTGGTATCCACAAGGGCAAAAAACGCAGCCACTTTGACCAGATAGGCACTCTTTGTGTGCATGCGACTCCGGGGGATAGAGTGTGCAAAAATGGTGCACCCGTTCCACCTCCCCTCGGAGCGGGAGTGGAGGTGGAAAGTGCCGTTTCCGTTCCCTCTTCGCTGATACCACAATAATCAATTACCTACACTTAATTTATTTTTATGCAAAAAGTCGTACTCAAAGTGAAGGGGATGCATTGTGCGTCGTGCTCGATACTCATCGACAAACTTGTCGGCAAACAGCCAGGTGTCATGTCGGTGACGACCTCATACGGCGCAGAGAAAACGGCAATTGAGTACGACGAGACGAAAATCGACCTTCCAAAGATCGACAAGTTCATGAATCAACTCGGGTACGACCTCATCCGCCCCGACGAAGAGTCTGCATCTATTGAAGAGGACGATGCAAAGGATGCAAGAAAAATAGAGGAGGCACGTAGGAGGTTCATGGCGGCGCTCTTGCTCGCGCTTCCCATCATCACGTACTACATGTCTATACACATGTTTAACCTCACGCACGTGCATGAGCTTTTTGATTTTCTGGCGCTCAAGTTGCCGAGCATCATCGAGCCTGGCATTTTGGGCTACATCAGTTACGGCATCCAGTGGTTCTTCTGGCTCATCGCTCAGCCCATCAAGCTCATCGTCGAGCTCGGTGGTATCGACGTACTCAACCCACCAATGCGCATTGACCTCAACTGGTTCTATTGGATACTTTCCACCCCCGTACAGTTTGTCATTGGCTACCAGTTCTACCGCAACGCATTCACCTCGGTTCGCGTTGGCTCGGCAAACATGGACGTGCTCGTGGCACTCGGTACTTCCGCTGCGTACTTCTACTCGATGCTCGGATTTCTTTTTTTCAACATTGACCACCCATTTTGGGAGTCGACCGCAGCGCTACTCGTATTTATTTTGCTCGGACGCTATGTGGAGATTGTCGCCAAGGGGCGCGCTTCTGCTGCCATCAAGGAGCTCATGAAGCTCGAAGCTAAAGAGGCGCATGTTATACGTGGGGGTGAGGAGGTCACAGTACCACTCAACGAGCTTGTCGTCGGCGACGTGCTCGTCGTGCGCCCTGGCGAGAAGGTTCCCGTTGATGGAGTAATAGTAGAGGGTAAAACTCATTTGGACGAAAAAGTAGTGACCGGAGAGTCATTCCCTGTCGGGAAGACCGTCGGAGATGCCGTCATTGGTGCCACAATCAATCAGGAGGGGCTTATTCGCGTCAAAGCAGAGAAGATAGGTAAGGACACGCTGCTCTACCAAATCATTCGCATGGTTGAAGAGGCTCAGGCGCGTAAGGCCCCCATTCAGGACCTCGTGGACAAAATAAGTGAGTACTTCGTACCCGCAGTTGTTTTCCTTTCGGTACTCACATTTTGTGTCTGGTACTTCTACTTTGTTCCCGACCAAATACGCCCCGCGCTCACCAAGATGATAGCCGTGCTCGTTATCTCTTGTCCGTGCGCGATGGGCCTCGCTACCCCCACTGCTCTTGTGGTGGGCATCGGGCGCGCTGCAAAGTTCGGTATTATTCTGAAGGGTGGAGCTGCACTCGAGAAGGCATATCGCGTGACGGCAGTGGCCTTCGACAAAACAGGCACACTCACTATCGGTAAGCCCATCGTTACAGACTTTGAAATGGTGGATGACACATTCAACAAAGACGAAGCAATTATGCTCGCTGGCTCACTCGAGACTGGCTCTGAGCATCCACTCGCGCGCGCCGTAGTGGAGAAGGGGAAAGAGGGTGGAAAAAAGCTGGCCGACCCCAAAGACTTCGAGGCAGTATCAGGTATGGGACTTCATGCAAATGTAAACGGCAAGCAGGTCGCCATCGGCAATCAGAAGTACATGGACACACTGCAGATAAATACGACGGCACATGAGGTGCTCATGACGCGCCTCCAAGAAGAGGCAAAGACCACCGTGTACATGGTTGTCGACGGTAAACTTGTCGCGCTTATCGCTATGGCAGATGCACTCAAGCCATATGCACGAGAGGCTATCGCTGAGCTACAGCGCATGGGCAAGGAGATAATCATGATTACGGGGGACAACCCTCGTACTGCTGCCGCTATTGCAAAGCAAGTAGGCATCGACCGATTTTTGGCTGAAGTGCTCCCGCAAGAGAAAGCAAACAAAATTAAAGAACTTCAAGCAGAGGGGAAGGTCGTCGCCATGGTGGGCGATGGTATCAACGATTCACCCGCACTCGCACAGTCAGACCTCGGTATCGCCATTGGCTCGGGCTCTGACGTGGCGCTTGAGACAGGGGAGATTATCCTCGTGAAAGACGACTTACGTGACGTTGCCACAGCCATCCAGCTCTCATCGAAGACTATTAAGAAAGTGTGGCAAAACCTCTTCTGGGCCTTCTTCTACAACGTCGTCGCAATCCCCGTTGCTGCAGGGGCACACCTGATGTTCACCCAGACTGGAGGTCAAGCGGCACTGTGGGTCACCAATCTTACTGGGAACATGGGTTGGCTTGGCCAGCCAGTGCTTAACCTCTCTCAGGCGACGCTGCGCCCTGAGATAGCCGGATTTGCGATGGCCTTTAGCTCGATTTCCGTGGTGGTGAACTCGCTGACACTAAAGCGCTTTGTCCCACCTATCGAGAAAATGATCATGAAGACAAAGAAAGCCGAGGCACTTGCGGCAGCAAAAAAATAATTATTTAGTATTATCAATTTTTAATTAAACACCAGACGAAGACGTTCAGATTTGAATGAAGTTCAAGGCGGAGACGAGGAGTGTCGAGCGAGTTGTAGTAGTCTACTACTCCTCGACCACCGCAGGCGACAACGCAGAAATTCGTCAAAGCTGGACGTCAGTTTGCAGATATAATATATGGCAATACAGAAATTACACATGGACATCGAGGGAATGCACTGTGGCGCATGTGCGACAGGCATTCAGATGGTCACCGAAGGGGTCGAGGGAGTCCAGACAGTCTTTGTCTCCTATGATGCAAAAAACGGCGACTGGGAGTACGACGACGCAAAGACCTCGAAGGAGGCGATAGTGAAAGAGATTGAAGCACTCGGGTACAAAGCAAAGTAAAAGTAAAAAACTACCTTCTGGTAGTTTTTTTATTCTTCGGTACGTCCGAGCATGAGTGAGTGCGTCTCAAGAATTCGCTCCGCAGTCGCGATGTCCCCGTTCTCCGCTGCTTCAGTCAGTGCCGTCTGCGTGTCTGCATCGAAGTACTGTTCGAATACTCGCTGCATTTGCTGGCGCAAGTGCTCATACTGCTCCTCAAGTTTGATGCGCGAGCCCTCATCTGTATTCGCAGTATCCCACAAATTTGTCAGCTCATCAGGAAGATGGGTCGCAAAAAAACGAAAGAGCGGCGCATTGCTCACGATGAACGCATACATGCGGTCCGCTGGGATGGACTCTTTTTGCATCTTGCCTTTGAGTACCTGTACCTGCACATTTCGAAAGTGGTCTTCACCTTCGGGACTTCTTGTTACGGCATTCATATCTATGTAATTCTGTCATTAAAAACACCTGATAGAATGATACGCCCAAATTCCTTTTTATCAACTACATTAGTGAGGAGGTCGGGGACAACGGCTGGCGGGATCCAAAGCGCCTCCGGATTCTCCCTGTCTTCGGGGACGAGCTTCTCCCAGTCTGTCATGAAAAGATAGAGTGTGATGTATCGATATTCGTCGGTATCTTCCGTGCGGAGTTTCGTGCGCTTGCGCTTGTAGTGCGCAATTTCCCGTACGAGCCGAAGTGCGTGTTCGGGGATCCCCGATTCTTCACGTATTTCACGTATCGCAGCACAGAGAGTCTCCTCTCCTTCCTCGATGTGCCCCTTGGGGAGTGACCAAGAGTTGTGGTTTTGGTTTACCACCACGACCCCTTTTTGCTTGTTCCAAACAACACCGCCCGCGATTTGGATCATGTGTACTATTGTAGCAGCCTACTTAAGTGGGCATTCATTCAATACTGTGCAAAAACTGAGGACGAGCTGTGGATAACTGGGAAGTGTGTGAAAATAGAGCTGTGGCGTCGCGCGGAATGAAGAAATTTATCCACAGGGTATGGATCGGTATAACTATTTGCGGAGTATTTTCTCACGTATGCGCACCATGAGTGCCTCGAGTGACCACTCGCTTTTGATTAAAAAATCTGTTTCCCCAAATCCTGAAACTTTTGCGATCGTTTGCGCATCTGTAGAATTTGTAAGTACCAATACGGGTACGTGCTTTCCCCACGCGTCCATAGCGCGGAGTTTTGAGAGCATGGTAATGCCGTCCATGCGTGGCATGAAAATGTCGAGCAAAATAAGATCGGGGTGGTGTGTTTTTGCCATCTCGAGCCCCTCCTCTCCATCTACTCCCTCAAGTGTATCAAAAGACTCATTGGTGAGTTTGTCGACGAGGACTTTGCGTAGCGCAATATCGTCTTCGACGATGAGTACTGTTTGCTTTTTCGTGGTGCTTGGTTCCATGATGTGTAATTATTTTTTCTTTTTGAGTACAGATTTCACGAGTGTGACTACTTCGTCGAGGCCTGTTTCTGCTTTCACGAGGTATGCGGTGAGGTGCAGATTTGCGAGTCGCCCCTCCTCTTCGGCGCTGTTTTGGTTTGTGAGTGCAATGATGTGTACTCCTTCTCCCCACGCTCCTGATGCACGAATGCGTGCCGCCATCTCCAGTCCGTCGAGCGGGAACATGACGATGTCCGTGATAATCATATCAGGTTTTTGTTCTCCAGCGAGCTTTACGCCCTCCTCTCCACCACCCGCTTCAATCACCTCAAATTTTTCATCGCGAAGCTTCTCGACGAGTACCTTCCGTAGTGGCTCGCTATCTTCAACAACAAGGAGTTTGTGTGGGGCGTGTTCAGTCATATGGCCAGATTATAGCATGTGGGGCATATATTGCACGCTTGTCACAGCTTTGGAAAAAAACGGGAGAATGGTAATATGTGAGGATATGGGACACACAACAAAAGGGAGCTTTATCAAAGAAAATGGCAGTATTTTTGTACTCGCCATACTGTTTATTGTGGTCGGCGGGATGCTTTTCATAGAGAGTAGCAAGAGTGCGCTGCCAGCGAGAGAAGATGGGGTAGTGGAAAAAAGTAACGCCGTGCTCCTTGCGCAGTGCCTGAAGGACGGTGGTGCGACATTTTACGGCGCATTTTGGTGCCCCCATTGCCAAAAACAAAAAGCATTATTCGGTGACGCGGAAAAAGAACTTCCGTATGTGGAGTGTTCGACGCCAGACGGCAATGCGCAAACACAAGCGTGCATCGACAAGCAAATTCAAAGTTACCCAACTTGGATATTTAAGGATGGCACACAGCTCACCGGTGAGGTCTCACTCGCAATACTTGAGGAAAAAGGTGGCTGCAGTGTCTCGCCCCCCGCTCGCCCGTAGTCTATGGAATTTGCCGCACTCTTTACGAATATACTCTCGGCAGTCACTCTTTTGGGGAATGCGTCTACCCTCCTACTTCTTCTTGCATTCGTCATTGCGAGACCTACCTATGAAAAATTGATGAGCGCATTTTCCCGCGCTGCACTTTTGCTCGGATTCTTTTTCGCATCGGCATCGACCATTGGAAGCATCCTCTATTCTGAGATTGTCGGATTTCCGGCGTGTATTTTATGTTGGATACAGCGCCTTTTTATGTACCCACAAGCATTTCTTTTTGGTTTGGCACTCGTGCGTCGCGACCGAGGGATTTTCCCTTACGCAATGCTCCTTACGCTGCTCGGTGCCGCAGTTGCTCTGTATCAGTGGGTGAAAGACATGCTTGCACTATATAGCAACGTGAGCATTCCTTGCCCTGCGGTCTCGGCATTGCCATCTTGTGATAAAATATATGTGCTTGAATACGGATATATCACGATACCAATGATTGCGCTCAATGCGTTTATACTCATCGCTATCGTCATGTATGCGGGAATGCGCCAGGCACGCCATGCAAAATAATACTGAAAAACGCATTGTTATCGTTGGCGGGGGATTCGCGGGTATTGCTGCCGCGCTCCACTTCGCAAAACTCAACCTCTCAAATATCAAAGTCGTACTCGTTTCTGAGAAGCCGCATTTTGAATATCACGCTGCCCTGTATCGTCTCGTGACGGGCTCATCACCACTCGAGGTGTGCTACCACTCCGTGAAGTATTTGCGGGAAAAAAGGTCGAGGTCATCGAAGACCGCATCAGTGAAATAAACCGCGAGGAGAAAACGCTCCTTGGCGCATCTCAATCGCGCTACCACTATGACTACCTTATTTTAGGTCTCGGCTCCGAGACCAACTACTTCAACATCCCTGGGCTCAAAGAGTATTCATATGGCATGAAATCCATCACTGAGGCACTGCGACTGAAGCAGCATATCACCGAGGCACTGCTTACGTGCAAGATAGACTTCACCAATAAGACCGAGCAGATATGTGATGCGCATTTCGTTGTTATCGGTGCAGGTGCCACGGGGGTAGAAATGGCGGGTGCACTTGCGGTCTATGCGCGCGCACTCGCACGTGGATACGGTATCGACCCCTCCTTGGTCACCGTCGACCTCGTCGAGGCGGCGCCAAAGATATTGCCGGCACTCCCGAGTCTATTTACCAACCGCATCGAGCACCACCTGCGCGGCCTTGGGGTGAATATTTTTCTCAATCGCTCCATAGAGAGAGAGGAATGCGAAGAGGTATTTTTGAAAGACATGAAGATGAAGGCACGCACCGTCATTTGGACGGCAGGTGTCCGCGCAAATTCACTCTATGAAGCATGGGGGCTTCCTATCGACAAACGGGGGAAGGTAGAGGTGGACGAGCATCTACGACTAAAAGAAAACCAAGCAGTCTTCGTTGTTGGTGACGGTGCTGCCACAAAATTTTCTGGTTGGGCGCAGACGGCGATGTACGACGGCAAGTATGCCGCAATGGTGATAGCACGGAGCATCGAGGAGCTTTCGGAGGTTCAACCTCCGGAGAAAGCGCATCTCCCTGCGTACGCACCGACGATGCCTTGGAATGCCATACCTGCGGGCAAAGAGTGGGCAGGTGTCTTGATAGGCACAATGCAATTTTACGGCAGACTTGGGTGGTGGCTTCGCCGCATGGCCGACCTCCGCATCTTCATGGGAATACTCCCGTGGGCAAAAGCGTGGCAAGCATTCAAAAATGGTAGAAGTATCTGCGACACGTGCAGTGTTTGTTCCGTCGAAGCCCCACATGCGCATTAAAAGATATGCCACGGTCGTCGACATTTTTTAATGAAGAAAAATGGCGGGAGGCCATGATTACTCGGCATGATTGGTGTCGCGCGGTACACCCCGAGCTTGAGGCTATTTTGGCGCAAAGCGAGCATGGCGACCCAGAGACAAGAAAAGCTACACGTGATGCGGTGTATGGCTTCGTGGAGCCGCTTTTGAGTGCGGGGGAGGTGGTGCTCGGAAGAGAAGGCAAAGACTGGGATGTCGAGCGCAAGCCCATCGATACCGTCGTGATACACCACACCAAAGTGGAGGGTGGCATCACGTGGGAGCGCCTCGACGCGATGCATCTCCTGCGCCTTTATGCAGGTTCGTATCTCTCGCCATCGACGGAGAAAGAAATACAGGGACGACCGGTATGGTCCAACCATTTCCGCACAGTGGAGGACGGAAAGGAGCGCATGGTTTTTTATGCATATCATTGGCTTGTGCGCGTGGATGGGACGAAGGAGCGCCTACTGAACGACGATGAAATCGGATGGCACGCAGGGAATTGGGGCATCAATTGCCGCAGTGTCGGCATCTGCCTCGACGGGGATTTTGAACATTCGTCACCCCCACTCGCTATGATTGAGGGCGCGAAAAAAATAATTCATACATATTACCCAAACGTTGATGTGGAGCGAATTATCCCGCACAAAGAAGCAAACAAAAAGACAACTTGTCCTGGGGGGTGGTTTGGAGGTGTGGCATGGACAGAGAAAAACCAACATTGAGTCCTCCTTTTATTTATGTTAGATTTTGGATAACGCATCCTTAGCTCAGTTGGTTAGAGCATTGCATTCACATTGCAGGGGTGAGCTCTGGGAAGGGAGCCCATTCTGATGGGGCCAGAGCGCAAGACTTTTTGAGAGATTTTACAAACAAAGTGCGGTAAAATATCCAAAAGGTGTACAGCTCCTGTAAGGAGAGAGGTTCGAAAATTCATTGCATCCTTAGCTCAGTTGGTTAGAGCATTGCATTCACATTGCAGGGGTCGGAGGTTCGAATCCTCCAGGGTGCACAATCGAACGTAGTGAGTTTTGTGCACCCTAGTAGCAAACTGCTTTGCTATGTGGAGGATTCGAAAAGGTTGAGTATATTTCGGATCACACGCCGATAAATGCGACGCACAGTGGATGTTCAGCACTGAATCCCTAAAGACGTAAATTCTGGACAAAAAAACACCCCGCTCGTGTGGGGCGTTTTTTCTACTTGGCAAGATTACATTCCTGTCGTGAGGGAGAATTGTGCTCCGACTCCGGTGTTGTTTGCAGCATCACGTGATTCAACGATCACATAGTATGTCGTGCTTGCGGAAAGTCCCGAAAGCGAAAGCGTGTGTGCACTCACCAGCGACGAATTATTCACAAAAAGTGCAGTCGACGTAACGAGCGGTGTCGCTGTGCCGTAGTACACCTTGGTCGTTGCCGCTTCGTTTGTGGTCCATGATACGTTTGCAGTAGTTGACCCCGTAGGTACGCCTGAAATCGCACTAAGGATCGGTGCAGTAGTGTCTGGTGCAGCTGCGGTGGTAAATGCGCCTTCTGCGGTAAATGCCTTGTTGCCCGTTGCATCATTCGCGCCGATCACGTAGCGATAGCTTGTGTTTGCGAGAAGTCCCGCGAGTGTAGCCATGTGGCTTGTGAGGAATGATCCCGAGGTCCATACGGCGCTCGATGTCGAAACGGGAGAAGTAGTCGAGAGGTAAATCTTACCCTGTGCCGCTTCGTTCGTTGTCCAAGAGATGCTCGCTCCCGTGTGGGTGACACCACTTGCGCTGATACCTGAGATGCTTGGTGCGACCATGTCGACAACGGGGGGTGTGGTCGTGCCGTTATTTCCCTTGTCGCCCTTCTTGTTGCAGAGAGGAAGTAATAGCTCCTGTGCATTTCCGTGGTTTTTCTTCCAACCTGCTGCGACGAGGTGGCCGGGTGGAAGGCACCACTTATTGCCGTGCCTCTTGCCATCCTTCTTGTCTTCCCACTTCCCGTGACTCTTTTTGTCGTCACGATCATCATCCTCGTCCTCGTCATACTCATCTTGATCGTTCTTTTTCAATCCCAACTCCTTAAGCAGTTCGTTCAGCTTTTTCTGGGTGAGTGGTCCAGCGTTGCCGGTACTAGAGATCCCATGACGCTCCTGAAAACGCTTGACCGCCTTCTTGGTCATTGCGCCGTAATAGCCGGTGACCTTTCCTTCCGGATAAATAGTGCTGTCTGCCGCAAGAACTGTTTGAAGCAGTGCTACCTGCTCGCTGGTCATTCCTTCCCGAAGGTCGCCGATAAGCTTCAGTGTCGCATTGATGTCGCGGCTTGTGCTTTGCACTGCTGTCTCTGCTGCTTTGAGCTGTGTGACTTTCGCGTGAAGCGCGGTTATCTGCGCCTGTAATTGCGCAATAAGCGCGTCGGTGCTTGTGGCGGCAAATGCCGTTCCCGTCGAGCCCAGTATGAGGCTTGCCGCAATACAGGTTGCGATCCCTTTTTTAACTATATGGTGCATATATGTTGGTTACATTTATTAAGAATCCTTACGTGTAATAAAAATCTATTCTTACATATATATTAACAGACCAGTGCCTGTTTAATGACATATCACAAAACCTGATACTGGTTGTGTCAACTCCAATAGCAACCACACGCGGGCGCAGGTGGGTGAATGGCTTACGCGTCATTCGCTCACCCAGTGAGAAGGGGATCGCCAAAGCGGAGAAGCCCGAGGACGGAGGAATCCACGTTATTACTACGGCGGATAAATCAGCGCAAGTGCTATCTCTCTGTTATCGTAAACGGGGATCCCCGTCTACGTTTACCGCTTAGAGGCTATTTTTTTGAATGACTATATGCGCGTACTATTTTGACGAGAGAGACGATGGCGAGGATTGCGTAGAGGGGGGCGAGGACGAGGAGGTAGATGAGGGAGTCCATATTGAAGAAGCCGCCGTTTCTCGGCATGAACTGGATTGCTATTGTGGCAATGATGATTATCGGTACCATCCATCTTGCGAAATTCCACCATGCGCGGAAGACTTCTTCCTTCATGCGGTAGGTGGTGAGGGAGAAGAGGAAGATAGGAGGAAAAACAAAGGCGACGAGCAAGAAATCGCTGCTAAAGGTATTTTGTAGTGTGCGGCAAGTACTATTTTCGTAACACGAATCTATGCCAAGAGTAAAAAGAAACGCCACAAAAATAGTTATTAAACTGCTAATAATAAATATGTTTTTTTTTGTCGTCATATTTTCACTAAAGAACTAATAATTAACCTCTATCTTCCCTTGATTTGTCACAACACTCGGAATAATCATGCCAGATAGTTTTGTTTTTATTGGTCGTGCATCACAATCCTCATCTGTATCGCTGTCATCGATATCTTGCGGTTTCGTCATCACTATCGTGATGTTTTTCTTCGGCCTGTAGTGTACTTCGGTGGTTGTAGTCCCCGTCTTGATATATGCCGCAAACATCGTGAATTTCCCACTCGCATCAGTTTTCCATTTATACTTGACGGTTGTGGTGGCTATGATGGTGGTACTTCCATTATATACCAAGGTATCGAAGGAGAGTACTGTGCGTCTGTTCTTCCCCATCATGCCAAGGAAAGGTATGTGCAGAATATTACCCGATTGATCGGCAATTATTGTTCCCGTTGCGGTGGTTTGCATCGTGGTGCTTCCGAGGTGGTCGAATCCTTGAATGGTAAGGTTTTTTGTGGTGGTGCTAAAGCCCATACGTGCTTCCGGTGGAGTGCTGTCGGGAAAGACGGTTGCGCCTTCCTTGGCATACAATGTTTCGTCTGTCGTTCCATCACCATCAATGTCAATCACTAGCGCTCCACTCGTCACTGGTGAGAAAGTGGGGTTTATCAGCATTGTGGCTACGGTGCTTGTTGCAGAGAGAATACCTTCGAATGATGTTGTGGCGAGATCGGTATCTCCATTTTCCTCAGTAATATCCAGAGTGAAGGAGCCGGAGGAAACACCACGCAGTGTGAGTGTTCCTGTGGCGGTACTTGGAATACTGAGAAGCTGTACTTCACCATAGCGTTTGTATCTTGCACCGGGGACACTGCTGTCGATTTCGTCTTGGGTACTTGTCGATGGGCCGACATGGCGACCGAGGGTATCGGTGAATTCGAGGGTGAGTGGGGAGTGGAGGGTGAAGGTGAAGCGGTTGTCACTGGTTGATGGTGGGGTTGAGGTGGAGATAATTACTGTTGGTGTACTCGATGATTGTGAAATGAATCCACGAATGAACTTGCGCAATTGAGGGATTTCAAGGATGTCTTTGTGGACACGATTTACTCCGACAACTGGGTCATTAAACGTCTTCAAATCCACCCAATATCGTGTTACCCTCTCCGAACTCGTACTCACCGCAAGTGCACTCGGAGTGACCACTGTGCCATCACCATCAATCACTTCTTTGGGGTCAAACGTCAACTTACTTCCCCAGAGCGTACAATAGTAGCTTGTGCGCCCTGCAATAGTGATGGGCTCAACGCGATTACAGTCTGGCACCGAGCGATACGCAATCGTTGCGAGTGTTTTTTCTCCCCATCCGGCTATTTGGTAAACTTTTGTTGCGGTTGAAAATTCCCAAGCATCATCAATTTGCTGATGGATATCTTGTGCATAGGAAAGCAGATTAGCACGAAGCTTCGTGGGGTTTTCGAGGTTATTATAAACAGGTTGAATTCTTCCATCAATGCCGAGTAGGAAGTCATTGAGTACCGCAGGTGTGGTGATTTCATTGCCATACGCAGCGATAAACTGCTGCGTTGAGGTGCCATCAATAAATGTAACTACTGGAGTCGTGACCGATGCTGCCGTACCTCCAAAATATGCAGTAGACGGCAATAGATGATATGCACCAGGCATATTTTGTGTGAGTTCACGAAGTCGTTTTGCCTCCATGACAAAACCCATCGGCCCTATCTGGTCGCCATGGAGAATGTTGCTCACCGCTTCAGGAGTACCCGACTGAGGCACAGCAATGAGAATCACGTTGTCTATTTTGTCATGGAGTGGATCATCAGTTTCCTTAAGCTTTTGGATGAGTGCCTTCGTCACCAGTCCGCCATTTGAGTGTGCAACAATGGTGACTTTTCCGGTACGCGACGAAGAAGCCATTTCAACGAGCTTGCGATAGATATATGAATTTGCGAATCCTTGGTTTATGGAGTACGAGAGACCGTTCGTGGTTGTTGCGCCGTTTTGGAGAATATCCGGAAGTGAAAGCCGCCAGTCGTATGGAATAAGTGCATAATCGGCAATGAGGTGGTCGTCACTCTTCCAAGTGTCCAAGTCATTTATAAATGACTGATAAAGGTTGGCGGAATAGGCATCATCGATTGTGCCCCCCTCTTCCTCTTTGGTATAGAGCGGATGGATGCTCTTTCCATTTGCGTCGAGTGCAAGGCGCGCATGATCGCAGTCGCTTCGGGAAACCCAGCGTTCTTTTTCACTATTAAAAATTCCACATGCAGAGGATTCTTCAAAGAGTCGGCTCCCCATAATCCCAGGAAGAAAGAGTACACTTGAATTGCAGTCGACGGTACATGTTGTCGTTGGGGTGTCAGCGTTAAATGGGTCATTCGTGAGCCATGGTGCATAGTCCACGCCACCCCGTGTCAAGGAACCAGTGCCTAGGCCTCCCGTAAATGCGTTTCCTGGCCCCGACGCATCGCCCCACCAGTTGTGTCGTGCATCGGTTATTGAGGTGTCAGGTTCGCGTTCGTTGTACACGCCATAGGGTGCGAGCAAGCGAGAGGCGCGAATGATGAAGGAGCCACCTCCTAGGTGGCGCACTGCGGCAAAAGTCATGTTGAAAATATTTGCCCGCGTCACAACGGTAGTTCCCGACCAATGAAGGACACCGTAGTATCCGCCATGCGAAATTTCAACATCAGTGAGTGTGGTAGTTCCTGCAAGATTACTCACGGTGCCATAAATGTAGACCGGTGCTCCCCCATACCGCAGGATAGCGTGATTGATGGTTAATTCGCCGGATGAAACAATGATGCCCAGATAGTCACCAGACTGTGGGGTGGTCAGAGTGCCGTCACCATTCGTATCTCCTCCAACAGAGTCGTCTTTGATTGAGGTCATGACCACGCTTGCTGTTTCTGTGGGACTGCCCATCATGAGTGTTCCGGAAACATTGATGGCGGCCCCACTGCCCATTTTGATGATGGAGCCTGGCTCGATGGTGAGGGTAATGCCAGTTGGGATGCTCAGGTTACTGGCAATGACATATGGACTGTTTGTGAGAGTCCACGTGGTGTCGCTGTCGATGGTGCCAAAGACTTCAGTTGCGGCGTATGCGATATCGTTAACGTAAAAGAATGATACGGCAACAAAGAGGGCAACGGTGAAGATACGCATACAAGATAGAGCCTAATTGATAATTAATTAAAATTAAAACTACTCAGGATTGCCGAAAATGCAAGTATGACTAGGGTGTAGGTAGCCCACTCATCCATGTGCCTTTTTAGCAAAATGCGGTCGTATTATGACACGGGGGTGAGGTGTGAGAGGCGTCCTAGGGGAACCCGTGAAGCGGGAGACGCCACGCAAGACCTTTTGAGATTTCTTCTTATTAATCCATAAGGTGTACAGTTCCCGTAAGGAAGTGGTGCTCCTTGAGCCGTCGGTGAGCCTACTCGGGTCAACTCAACTAGGCCGTTAATTTTCTAAAAGTATCTTCTGGGTAGTTCCTCACAATCTCAAAATTCTTTTTTGAAAAATATCCGTCATATATATTTATTTCAAAAACCTAATTTGCAAGTTAAGATTAAAGTATAGTTCACCATCTTTTTCATACAATATCCCGTAGTCGTGTTTTCTGCTACCCGCACTTTCAAACTTTGTATTTTCATATAAGTAGGTACGGAAGTCGTCTCTGTTGTAGAGGTGGTAACAAACAATTTCGCCACTCTTTTTTATTACGATGTATCCACCGTGTGCCTTGGTGAATCCATCCCACTCCACACTTGGCACCATGCCAAGCGCGACAGCATCAAGAAAATTTTTAACTTTCAGCTCATAGCCCGAATGAGATAGGCCAAATTCTTTTTTAAAAATGAGGTTTTTTGCAAGTTCATCCACAAGTTCACTAACGGTCGATCCCTTCCCAAGAAAAAAATCAAACACCATTTGAGCGACAAATTTTGGAAAAGCAGTATCAATATTTTTTAAATTTAAAGCAAACGCATCTCTCGAGACATGGTCGAACGATAGAAATCCACCCTTTTTAATAATTGCAGCCAAGCGATCTCGAATTTTGGAATTACTGTCGATTGCATTTATTTCTTTAATTTCCCCGTTAAACCCCCTGACCTTAAAAACAAAATTCGTTGTCTTTCCCGCATTAAGCAGTGTAGACGCGCCACCCACCATTGATTTTACGGAAAATCCTAACATTGGCATGGTCTCAGAAATCCTGTCGTAAATGATTGCAACAATATCCGCTTTCTTGTCGTTGCCTGCTTTTGCTTTTGTGCACAAAAGTTCCTCCATTACGGTTTTCGCTTCCGGGATCTCGAAAGTGGCACTTTTTCCACTTTTTATTTTTTCAAAAATCTTCAACGCCTTTGAGGTTAAATCATCATTAGGGATAGTTTTTAGTAGAGCACCCTGATCATCCGTAATAATTATCTCCGTTTCAGATTTGGAAATATCGTAAATTTTTACAGGCTGGTCTTTTTCTGCGCGAATGACTTTGTGAAAAATAAAAAACTTACCCACAATCACGTTAAGATCTTTATCGGCGGCAGGAAGCTGCCTCTCTTCGAGAATTTTCAAGAAAGCGTAAAACTCGGACCACTCACCTTTGTTTACTCTCGTATTAGCCTTTTCCATGTTTTTTGAGCTGTTTGATTATTTCTTGCGCCACCATCTGTATTGCGGGAACTGCAACCGAATTACCAAGCTGCTTCATTGCCTGAACCTCTGTAACGGGAAACTTGTAATCATTGGGAAACCCTTGCATTTTTATCCCTTCTTTTGATCCAAGTCTCCTTGGCTTTCCATCCACAATGTATGCATCCCAATTGCGTCTGTCGTCTATTCTGCTGCCACGACCGCCTACACGGAGAGTAAAGCCGACCTCTTTATTGCATTTTCCTCCGAAAACGTCCGAAAGGGTGAATTTCAAAGGTATAGACTCCGGGAAATTAAAATCAATGCTCTTGTCCTTAAATCCAACCATAAAGAGGCGGGGTCTGTGTTGCGGCAAACCATAGTCGGAAGCTTTAACTATTTTATAGAAAAAGGAATACCCCAAATCTTCCTCGATGACTTTTTTGATCGTCGCAAACGTGCGACCCTCATCATGCTTGAAGAGGTGGCGCACATTTTCCAGGAAAAACGCTTCCGGTTTTTTCTCGTTGATTATATTCACAATGTCAAAAAAAAGTGTTCCTCTCGTTTCATTAAACCCCTTTTTAAATCCTGCTTGTGAAAACGGCTGGCACGGGAAACCCGCACACAAAATATCAAAGTCGGGAATATCTTTCGGTTTAACTTTTGTTATATCGCCTGCAAAATTCCCAGCATCAAAAAGCTCCGGAGATATTTTGCGAAGATTATATTCATAGGTTTTACGGGCTGGTGTGTCCCACTCGGAGGCAAATACGCATTCTGCACCCGCATTGTGAAATGCCAAATGAAATCCTCCGATTCCCGCAAACAAATCAATAATCTTTAACTTGTCATTTTTACTCTTGAGTTTTTGAGAAGGTGCAGGTCGGTAATTCATAAAGGATCGCGCATCGACAAGCATGTCGAATAAAGAAGACTGCTCACCATCCGCAACGTAATCAACTTTTGAAAAATCTTTCTTTTTCTTCATTTCACCGAGAACACTATGAATGCCCTCCTGCGCGATAATGATGAAATCAATAACATTAACACCCATCAATTTTCCAGCCTCGGTAATTTTCCATGCAATTTCCTTATCTTGATCGCTTGGGGTCGGATCACCAGAGGGGTGATTGTGAATCAAGATGACGCTTGCAGCGTGCAACTTAAGACCCGGGGCAAAAATTTCTCTCGGATGCACAATGCTTTTGTCGAGCGTTCCTATTGAGACAGTTTCTTTTTGAAGCAAGACGTTTCGAGCATTCAGATACAAACAAACCAGATGCTCTTGTTTCTTTGTTTTCAGGTCGGAAACGAGCAGAGCAGCGTCGTTGGCGGAGAGTATGAGATTTTCCTGAGGTTTTTGCTCCTCGTAAATCCGTTTTGTCAAAGAAATTGCCGAAACAATTTGCAGAGCCTTTGCGGGTCCGATTCCTTGTACCTCGCAAAGATCTTTGACGGTCACTTCAAAAAATTTTTTGCCGAATTTTTTAATGATTTGCTCGGAAAGTTGTCTGACGTTGGTTCCCTTGATTCCGCTTCCGAGCATGATTGCCAAAAGTTCACTTTTGGTAAGGGCGTCGGCACCTTTCTCCAGGAATTTTTCTCGTGGCCTATCGACCTTCGGAATATCTTTAAGTTTTGTCATATTTATTTTAAAAGCTCGTCACTTGAAACGCCGAGCGCACTTGCAAGTTTGGAAATAGTCGAGAGTGTGGGATTTGTTTTGCCATTTTCGATATTACTGATAAACCCGCGGCTCACTTCAAGCTCGCGAGAAATATCGTCTTGAGAAATACCCTTGGCAGTCCTAATTTTTTTAGGTTTTTCCTCAAACACGTCGCATTGCTTCTACTGCGTCGTATCTCCCATGATACTAAGTATATCTTGGTTTGCAATGCTAAATTTTGTGTATTGAGATTAAGGAAGGGCGATAGGGGAGTCAGTCACAAATCAACGGACACGA
>JAYUQK010000092.1:0-8022 GCA_043756785.1 Candidatus Lloydbacteria bacterium
AGCACTTTTTTTGAAATCATGACCTTGTTTATGAAAATTATGTTTGTATAGAGCCACTATATCCTAAAATAGCATCACTTTTTACCATTAAGCCGAAAATGGGTATGGGGAAAATAAAAAACACCGCGAGCGGTGTTTTTTTATTTGTGCATACTGGTTGCGTTTATTCCTTTGGTTTCACAGATGGAGTGAAGACACGTGGAGGTGGGGAGTCTTTTTCTGTGAAGAAGTTTGCATTTGCACGTTTGATGGAGAGGTTGATGCGACCCTTCTCATCCACCTCCTTCACGACGACGGGTACCTCCATTCCCTCTTTTACATAGTCACCCACGCGCTCTATGCGGAACGACGCAAGCTCGGACACATGTACAAGGCCCTCTGCGCTGTGGCCAATTTTCACGAATGCGCCAAAGTCCATGAGTCGCGTGACGACACCCTTGAACATCTCTCCTTCGACGTACTCATGGGTCATCTCGGCAATGATGTCGCGGGCACGCTCTGCAGAGCCTCCTTTGCCTGTGCAAAATACTGTGCCGTCGTCTTCGATGTCTATCTCCGCCCCAGACTGCTCGCGGATCTCATTCACCGTCTTGCCACCCGAGCCTATCACCATGCCTATCTGGTCGGGCTTAATTTTGATGACCACAATCTTCGGAGCGTACGGCGAAATGTCGGCACGTGGCGCTGCAATTGCTGTGCGCATTGCTTCGAGAATAGTGAGTCGCGCGGCGCGTGCTTTTGCAAAAGCCTCTTTCAATATGGGGAGTGGGATACCTCCAACTTTCACATCCATTTGAATTGCGGTGACGCCATTTTTTGTACCCGCAACCTTGAAGTCCATGTCACCATGGTGATCCTCCGGCCCTTGGATATCGGTGAGCACTTTATATTTAGTTCCAGACTCCATCATGAGGCCTGAGGCAATACCCGCAACAGGCTCGCTGATAGGTACCCCAGCGTCGAGGAGTGCGAGCGTCGAGCCACACACAGATGCCATCGAAGTCGAGCCGTTGGACGCCATCGACTCTGAGACGATGCGGATAGTGTACGGAAAAACTTCTTTGGCGGGGAGTACGGGCACCAACGCTTTCTCGGCGAGTGCACCGTGGCCTATCGCGCGGCGATTCATCCCTCCCATGCGCCCCGTTTCACCTGAGGAAAATGGGGGAAAATTGTAATGATGCATGTAGCGCTTCTTCCCCGACACTTCCATCCCTTCGAGTATTTGCGAATCTTGAGGCCCACCCAGTGTGAGCACCGAGAGCACATGCGTCCCGCCACGGTAAAATATTCCCGTGCCGTGCAGTACTGGCGACACTTCCCCCGCCTGAGCAAAGAGTGGGCGCACGTCGTCGAAGCCGCGACCATCAGGACGCTTATTTTCGTTAATCGCCTTTGCGTGAAGGAGGTCGTTGACTTGCTCGTCGAAGTAGTTCTCTGCAAGCTTTGGGTTCATGCCGTCCACCTCTTTTACGTAGCCGAGCCACTCTTCCTGCAGCGCATATTCGCGAGCACGCCCTGCTTCGCCCCAAATAGTCGCCTCAAACTTCGGTGCGATCTTTTCGGTAAACAGTGCCTTGATGTCGTCACTCACGTCTTCGAGCACAATGACACGTTTTGCTTTGCCGCGCTTGGTAACAATCTCTTTTTGAAACTTTTGAAGCATCTCTATTTGCTCGCTCGCATACGCAAGTCCTTCCATGACGGCATCCTCGGGGATCTCGTGTCCCCCCATCTCTATCATATTCACGTTGCCATCCTTCCCACAGACGACGAGCTCGCAGTCTCCCTCGATGATTTCCTTACCCTCCTCAACTTTAAATGATGGAAGCGTCACCCATTTTCCACCTTGTCGAGCGACGCGCACTGCGGATACTGGCCCGTCGAAGGGGATGTCGGATGTGGCGAGCGCGAGTGACGCACCGTTCACCGCGAGGATGTCCGGCTCGTTGTCATCTATCGAGAGTACGGTGATCACTACCTGTACGTCGTAGCGGATACGCCCGTCGAAAAGTGGGCGGATAGTGCGGTCGATGATGCGCCCTGAGAGCACCGCAGCATCCGACGGCCTCCCCTCGCGTCGCATAAAGCGGCTACCGAGGATCTGCCCTGCGGCATAGAAGCGCTCCTCGTAGTCGACGGTGAGTGGAAAGAAGTCTCCCCCCTCGCGCTTTTTGCCCGACATCACCGTGGTCGCAAGTATGGTCGTGTTGCCATAGCGCATCATCACCGAGCCGTGTGCTTGGTCCGCTAGGTCATTAAACTCGGCAATAAGCGTCTTCCCCCCAATTTCTATTTCATAGGATTCTTTTTTCATAAGAGAGCATTGTGTTGTGGTACCCAGATTCTCACATTGAATTTTATATAAGCATTCAATTTGATGATCCGAGCGCCAGCGCTATTAATAGAGTCACTCTATCAAAACCCGCAAAAAACAAAAGCCCCATGCGTGGGGGCTTTTGTGTGTGACTTTTTCTACTAGAGCGAGACAGCTCGGCGTGGTCGCGGGTTGTTGTCACCGCCCCCTCGCCCCCCTCTTCCGCTACTGCGTGGGGCACTGGCGCGACGCTTTTCCTTGTATCCCATGAGATATGCACTAGGGTCATCAGAGAGGTCAAAGAAGTCATCTGCTGCTTCACGTAGTTTTGAGGATGCAGATTTTCCGAAGGCGATGACCTCCACCTGCACGCCCATGTTTATTTGGAGGTACTTCACAAGTGGCTCGAAGTCACCATCTCCCGAGGCGATGATTATCGCATCAAGTTTTGGCGCGAGAGTGATAGCGTCGACCGCGAGGCCCACGTCCCAGTCGCCCTTTTTTGCGCCTCCCCAGAATTCCTGCAGCTCCTTGGAGCGCGTCTCGATGCCTATTTTTCCTAGTGCATCAAAAAAACTTTGCTCGACCCCTTCTTTGGTGGAGATGACGTATGCCATGGCGCGGATGAGCTTGCGCCCCGCGACTGCATCGACGAGAATATTATTAAAGTTGACGCGCGCATCGTCGTAAAGATTCTTTGCGCTGTGATAAAGATTCTGCGTATCGATAAAGACGCCGACTCGCTGGTCCTTGTGTTTTATAACCGACATAGAAATAAAAATGAAAAAACTTATAAAAATATGATAACAGTATAAAAAATGTGCGCACTAGAAAAAATAAACACCGTCTTGCGACCGTGTTTACTTTATTCCGATCTTCTTCACCAAAGCATTGTACTTCGGCTCGCTCTTCTTCTTCAAATATTTGAGGTGTGCACGGCGGTCAGAAACCATCTTAAGTAATCCTCGGCGCGAATGATGGTCTTTTTTATTTTCCTTCAAATGCAGCGCGAGCTCGTTGATCCGCTGGCTCAAAATCGCCACCTGAACCTCAGGAGATCCTGTGTCCGTGTCGTGGCGCTTTATCTTGGCCGTAACAACCTGCTTTTTCTTTGCTGTTAACATGAGAGGCATGGTAGCACGAGCCATGAAAAAAAGCAAGCCCCTTTCGATTTGCTCATATTTAGTCTCGGCGCGCCTCGGGTGCGAACTCCCCGTCTGTAAAATACTGGTCTGGGGGGAGTATCTCGATACCCTGCTCCCCCAGCTGTATATTGAGGTCTATTTGTGTACCTGCATCGTGCTCCACGGCGCGCAGACGGGGTTGACCAAAAACCTCTTCAGTAAATCCGAGGACGAATTGCTGCTCTGTTGTTGCGTGCTCCATGGTGTTTACTCAGCTAAGCTTAGGGACCCGCCGTTGTCAAATATTTCTGGATCGAGACCCTCGGGAAATGCTTGACCAAATATTTCTTTCAAATTATCCGCAGTGAGTGTGGCTGGGTGTGCTATTGGGTCCATTCCGTCGTCCATAAAAATACCCCTAGTACCCTCAGGGGAATCCACCCCCGTGGTTTCATTATTCGTATATGATTCACCAAAACTCATAATCGATTGATATGTATATCGTATCATCGCCGAGGTAAATATTCAATAGTTATACACAAGAGCACATGACCTCTATAATAGAGCAATGCACTTAAACGACTGGAAGAGGCGCTTTCTTGAATACACAGAGATAGAAAAAGGGCGCAGCATCAAAACGGTCGAGAATTACGATCGCTACATTACGCGTTTTCTTTCGCACACGGGACTTCAAAATCCGGAAGATATTCACTATGAAGTCATTCGTGAGTATCGCCTGTGGCTAAACAGGCAGCTCGTAGGCGAAGGAAAGCGCGGTGCTTCCGGTGAAACACTCAAGCGGCGCACACAAAACTATTACCTCATCGCACTGCGCGCATTCCTCAAATATATGACCGCACAGGATGTAGCAGTGATGTCACCAGAGAAGATCGAGCTTGCAAAAGTCCCCGAGCGCGAGCTCGACCTTATATCCAGCCATGACTTGAACCGCCTCCTTGCGTCGCCAGACGGCTCCGACTTGGTGTCACTCCGCGATAAGGCCGTCCTCGAGCTTCTTTTCTCAACAGGCTTACGTGTTTCCGAGCTTTGTGGGCTTCCTCGCGACCTTGACCTTTCCCGTGACGAATTTTCCGTGCGTGGAAAAGGGGAAAAAGTGCGCGTTGTCTTTTTGTCCGATACGGCAAAAGATGCACTCAAGGCGTATCTTCACAAAAGGACAGACGTCGACGGCGCACTCTTTGTGCAGGTGGGACGTGGTGGTGAAAAGTCGCAAACAAAAAAAGAAGGGTCACTTCGCCTCACCTCACGTTCTGTGGAACGTATCGTGAAACACCACGCGATCAAGTCGGGCATTTCCAAAAAAGTTACCCCACACGTTATTCGCCACAGCTTTGCCACCGACCTCCTCGAGAACGGTGCGGATATTCGCTCGGTGCAGGCACTGCTCGGACATGCAAGTATCGTGACGACCCAAATATATACACACGTGACCGACAACAAGCTTCGAGAGATACACCGCATGTTTCACGACAAACGTCGTCGCTAGGCTTCCTCGGATGGCGAGCTTCTTCGTTATGGAGCCTTTGCGACTCGGTCACCATATATGAATATGGCTTCCTCTTCGCCTTCTCCATGCCTCGAATCTCATCCACCCGAGAAAACCTCTCGAAACTCAGCATTTTTAATAGCAAGAAGTTGTTCATCCTGAGTTTTCGTTTACAATAAGCACATGAAATATGTTTCTTGGAACGTGAATGGACTACGCGCTGTCGCAAAGAAGGGTTTTTTGGAGTGGCTCTATGAGACATCTCCCGACGTCCTGGGGCTCCAAGAAATAAAAGCTGAGGCAGACCAGCTCCCAGAGGAAGTACGCGCACCAAAGGGGTACTACGGGTATTTTTCTTCAAGCAAAATGCGCAAGGGCTATAGTGGCGTCGCTCTGTACTCAAAGACACAACCCGACAAAGTAGAATACGGCATTGGTATAAAGAAGTTTGACGATGAAGGACGCATCATTATCGGACATTTTGGCGAACTTGTCCTTTTGAATGTGTACTTTCCCAATGGAGGCGGTGGGCCCGAGCGTCTTCAGTATAAATTAGAATTTTATGATGCGTTTTTGACCTATATAGAAAAACTGCGCAAAAAGGGGAAAAAAGTGATTTTTTGTGGGGACGTGAATACCGCCCACGAGGCGATAGACTTGGCCCGCCCAAGAGAGAATGAAAAAAATACGGGATTCCTTCCTGAGGAACGTGCGTGGGTAGACGAGCTTGTGAATCACGGCTATGTCGACTCTTTTAGATACTTTTCTCCGCACAAAGAGGGTGCATATAGCTACTGGGACATGAAGACCGCCGCACGCGAGCGCAATGTCGGCTGGCGCATCGACTATTTTTTTCTTGCACCTGAGATTGCACCGAAACTCAAATCTGCTGGCATTTCTTCGAGCATATACGGCTCCGACCACTGCCCCGTGTGGGTCGAGTTGAAGTAAAAAATCGCCCCCAATGGGGCGATGAGATTCACGATTGTTGAATCAGTGGAATAAAGTTTTTTGTCCAACCAGAGCTTCGGTACACCTGCTGTGCCAGCGGAAGCGCGCGTGTGACGAGTGCGGCGATTGGTGCAGGAAGCACGTCCTTCCACAAGTCCGAAATGGTGATGAGTGCTGTCGCCACCGCAAGGCGCTGCGTTTGTGGAAGCGGTCTTTTGCCCCCACTTGCTCGCGGCGGCATCAGAAGTAACTCTTCCGGCGACAACACTCGCCGGTCACCCGTTTCACCATTGTGCTCGCAATGCACAGCGAGGCGCTCATCCACGAAGCCGCAAAAATATGCGTCGACACAAATGCGACCATCAATCGTTTTCGGTATCCCAGAACCGTCCTCTGTGATAGTGCGGAGCCCAATCAGCGTAACCTCCTCGGCAAGAAGTGTGAGACCGAGCTCCTCCTGTACTTCGCGCAAGAGGCATTCGAGTACCGACTCCTCAGCACCCTCGTCTCCCTCGGTGCGAAACTCACCGTCATATGGCTCGAGTCGCCCGCCCCCCAGCGTGTTTTCAAACTTGCTCGAGCGGGTATCTTGGCTGCAGACGATACCGTATTCATCACCGAGTGCTCCGCCCGGAAGTTCGCGTCCGATGAGGACGATGCGTGTGGATGTGGCACAGTACTCTGTCTGTACACCTTGTGCATTCGTAACGACGACAAACTCCTTTGGGATGTGTCGCGCTGTTTCGGTGTTTTGATAGACACGCCCGAGCTGATATCCTTCCGACAGTAGAAACGCGATTTTGTTCACTTGGAACCCCTCTTTCAAAAAAGTTGATGAAATGTGGCTCCAGATTTTGTAAGGTGCCTATTTATCATAATACATGATTTTGTCATTCTGTCAACAATAAAAAAACCACCCACACAATGAAGGTGGGCGGGTGTTGTTGCTCGTTGTAGTGCTAGCGTGGTGAGGTCCGGTACCCAGGCATTGTCTTTTCGGACTCGCAGGTCTCACCATCTTCCACAGCGATTGCCGTGCCGTCTGGGTTGAAGCGCCGCACCGTCCTCGACTTGCATTTGGTGCTGCCCTGTGCCGATTGGGCTGCATCTCTGCGCGCTCCAACCTCAGATCCGAGGACATACCCCCCGATGACACACAGTCCAAGGAGTGCTTGCGAGTTGCTGCAAAGCGCCGCCCCCACCGCCCCTCCCAACGCGCCATACTTCTGCTCGCTGCTGGTGGCGAAGCAGCCACTCAGGAGCATCGACACAAGCAAGACGCCAGGCAAGATGCAAAAACGTTTCATGACAATCTCCAGTAAGGATTGAGTACAATTAATAGGCCAGATTCACTATACAGCAAAAGTCCAGTTGTGTCAATATTCAAAAGAATCCTATTTCACGCCGTACTTTTTGCGTATCGCCCCTACTTCCCCTTCCTCTTTTTCTTCCTTCTTTTCTTTCCCCGCTTCCCCGAGTTTTTCGAGTTCTTTTTTGTCGATGGTGGCGAGTGCCTTTGTGCGCTCTGTCAGGTATTCCAGAGTATTTTTCTCTGGGTCCTCGAGCACCTCGTTGAAGAGTGCGTGCAGGATCCACCCGATTTCGCGACCTGGGTTTACGGCGAGTACTTCCATTATTTTCGCTCCGTCGATTTTGAGCATCCCCACCGACACAGGTGCGCGCATCGCCTCTTCAATCATCGAGTGGTATTTGCGTAGGCGGTATGGAGTCTCTTTTGGGCGACCCATGCCAATGCGGTCACATGAGCGCACGTCCATCAGGTCCCAGACGAGCTCGGGTCCCACGCCCGCCACGATGCGGCGCACCGCGGAGAGCGTAATCTTTTCGATATCAGAAAAAAATAAATGATAGCGCACGAGTGTGGAGACGTCCTCGATAAATTTTTTCGGAAAACGCAGACGTTCTAATATTTTTTTTGCCATGCGCCCACCGACGACGTCATGCCCATAAAACGTCCAGTCCCCTTTCTCATCCGACCACTTGCGTGTATGCGGCTTTGCCACATCGTGTAAGAGTGCTGCGACGCGCACGTGGAGTGGCCATCTACGGTCCGCCGAGTGTTGCAGTGCGCGTAGGTTGTGCTCCCACACTTCGTAAATATG
>JAYUQK010000093.1:0-2974 GCA_043756785.1 Candidatus Lloydbacteria bacterium
CACCTGAAATGGGAACAATAAGAATGTCCACTTCGCCCACGCCCTCATAAAGCTCGTGAGACAACTCCCCGTGCGAAAGTGCACCGAGAATGCAAATACGCACCCCCTCAAACTCAACCGTGTATATCGTGTTGAGGAGCGCATCCTTCCCAAAAGGCTTGGGTGATGGGAAACCCGAAACGGCGATTCCTGCCACTTCGTACTCCCCAGGCCCCGAGATGACAAAGGGTACTTTGTCTCCATGAGAGAGATTCTCGACGCCATTCATATCTTTGTGATTTGCCGAGACGAGCCCCACGCGCGCCCCAAAACGAATGGGTTTCATTTTCGATTCTTTTCCGAATGGGTTTGCTGCAATGACAAGATCTCCTTGGGCGATCTTTACGAATTGCCCACCGTGGTATGTGATTATCATGGGGTTGAGTATAGCAATTTTTATAAAAAAATAAAAGTACAATATGTGCCTTAATACGTAGGGATTTTCCTGCCTGCATTGCTTAAAAAACCCAATAGTTTAGGGCATAAAATGGGTAGGTCCAGCTTTCGCGGTCTCCCGAACCGAGAGCGAAAGCTACTTATTGGCCTTCCGTTGCCAGCAAATTCCCCATAGCAGCAAGGCGCCGAGAACTAAACCGAGCGAAAATAATGCTGTGAGAAAATATAAATTTGAATGAGTGTGGAGTTGGGAAACAAGGTTGGGATTCTGCCCCGCCGCGGCACTCACGGGAATCACTATTGTTCCCTCTCCGACAATGTCGCCCTTGTTGAGAAAGCGCGTGGTCAATTCATAGTCCCCCGAGTCTGCAAAAAAGAAAGTGAAGCCCGTGACGAATCCAACGGTCGCACGGTGTAAATTTCCCGAGAAGAGGAACTCATCGTTGGGCCCAGTTATGCGTATCCACACTTCGGCGTAGTCCACCCTTTTCGCCTCAGTCGAAGTTGCGTCTTTTTTCTCTATCTCAACGTTCAGTCGCTCCGCCCTACCCGAAAAAAGTGTTTCCACGATAGAGTCGACGATGATGACCCTCTCGCCGACTTCGACCCGACCCACCTCGTCCGAGCCATGAGCGAATGCAAAAAATGGAAGAACAAAAATGATGGGTGCCGCAATATACCAGAAAATTTTCATACGCTTACCATAATACAGTAAATTGATAATAAGACTCTGGTCCGGTCCACAAACCTCACCTAGCCTTGGGCTTAGAAGGCTCTTGTCGTATAAGTGCTTGACAAATATAGTTTTTTATGTATTATTAGCACGGACTTACTGTACGAAGCCTAGCCCTCACCCATCCACCCCCATACTCGTATTCACGGAGGAATGTTTTTATGTTCAAAGAAGTGCCTGCGGAGAAGCCGCTTGTCTTACTGGTTGACGATAGTGCGGTGCTTCGTGAACTTTATACGCGGTATTTCGACGAAATTCATCAGATAAAGATCGCAACAGCCTCGACTGAAGAAGAAGCTGTTTTGCACGTCCAAAACATGGAGGGTCCCACGATCGTCATTCTGGACAGAAACTTTAAAAACGCCAAGGGCGAAACGGTCCTTGGGGAAAATCTACTCCCAATACTCAGGCAGGAAGCTCGATACGAGATAGTCACCATCTTTCATTCCGGTGACACTTCGGAAGAGTCGCACGCAAAAGCACTAAGTGTTGGGGCATATTGGTATCTTCCCAAGTGGTGCGGACCCAAAATAATTACGTCGTACGTCTGGCTGGCTAGAGATATCTTAGTCGCCCTTACGAGGCCAAATCTTGACCCACTGACCGGAGCTTTCAATCGCGAGCTGATGTACCGCCAGGCAACACGACAGCTCTCATATACAGTGCGCTCGGGTGCAAGTACGGCGTTTCTGATGTTTGACGTAGATGGACTGAAGCCGATCAATGACCAGTATGGCCATCCCGCTGGGGACAGAGCAATAATTGGCGTGGTAGACACTATCCGTGACCACCTTCGGGAAACGGACATTGTGTGTCGCATCGGTGGAGACGAGATTTTTGTTATCCTCTTTGATGCGGAAGAAAAATGGGCACAGCAATTTACGCAGGGTATCTGCGCAGCAATGTCGAGAAAAAAACTGCAAATTGATCTGGGAGACGAAGGGAAAGGCCACTTCACTATTGGTGCTTCGGTGGGAGCGGCGACACTAGACCCTGAACGCGTTACTCAGCTTCTGCAGTCTCCGTCGGGCGTGCAAAGCGAGCCGACAAACCGCGATGCCGCTTTCCGCAATCTGATTAACTCCATGATGGCAGAGGCAGACAAGAAGTTGTACGACCAAAAAAGAAGTCGATACTCTTCTGGCCATCTGAACAAAATCCGCTAAGGCGGATTTTTTATTGTGCATACACGAATGCTATGCACCCCGTCCGCTTCCTATTTTATTTCAGTGAATGTCACACTGGCGGAAGGGGTGAACTTTCCCTCGTCCACCACCCATGACTCGCAGTCGTACTCACCGATCTGCTGTGCATCAAACGAATAGGTTCCCGACATTCCTGCCCCTGTGTCAGTGGGTGTTCCCGCTGCAACTTTTGTCTTGAATCCCATTTGGGGGGCCATTGATGTCCAAGTGTATGTATACCCATCTCGCACAATGAGTGTGGACTCCATACTCATCCCTTGTGCCTCTGTTGCCCGCGCCCGAGCTTGAGGAGCAGCGGAGCCGCGAAGCCTCCCACCATCCATACCAGCGCGCCGAGCGACGCCGCGGTGAGCGAGCCGACCTCGTCAAACAGCGCCAGGCCGAACCCGTAGAAGAGGAAGGCGCCTGCGAGCGAGAGCAGGAGATAGACACTCAACGACACCCGGCCAGCCGGGCGAGCCAGCCCACGAGGCGAGCGTCGCGGCTCGCGCCCCGCTCGAGCAGCAGGACTCCCCCCGCTGCGTAGGCCAGCCCCAACCCTGCGACCCCCACGGTGTGCGCGACGTGCTGTATGGGACCTGACGCCATCTGACCAGAGGCC
>JAYUQK010000094.1:0-7900 GCA_043756785.1 Candidatus Lloydbacteria bacterium
CACTACCACGGCAACTTCATTTCGTGAAGTTCTATTGGTGACACGACCAGAAGCACGAGATTGAGGGAAGTTCGAGGTGACAAAATCGGCGTGTTTGAGAGGACTTACTTTGGGTAAGTTCTCCAAACCGATGATTGCAGTCAAGGAAGAAATTTCCCAGTATTGTACTTCTGGCTAAAAGCCAAAGCGTTCGAGGAGTAGATGCGCAAATGACTCATACAACTCCTTTTCTGGAAGATACGTATTCATCACCTCGCGCAACTTCTCAATGTCGACGTCGTCGGAAATAGGAACGACAATCAGCGGCATGATGTGGCGGTTGGATTCGAGCAGGAGCCTCCGTTCGTGGTCGTGTTCCACGATGGCATATGCATCGAGGCTGTGGTAGGAGTAGCGGATGTTGCCTGCACGGATGCCGGTGGGGGTGATTTGTACATGCATCATGAGGGGGCGTCTTGCGGCGAGCAGGATGAAGGTCACCGTGCCGATGATGGTGAGCGTGATAAGGAGGAAGTTGTTATTTAAAAATTCAATAGCAATGAGCGATCCCGCAATGAGGATCACCGACGCATACCAGTCGTTAGTTTTTTCTGTATAAAAATGTTCAAGGGTTTCCCATTCCATACCGTCTTTTCATGGTACCACGCAGGCCCCCCCCACTCAACCCAAAAAAGAAAAAAGAGTGGAGAAGAAACTCTGGGCAGCAGCAATTTTTTTGGATCAAGAAAAAAGAGCCCCGTGTGGGGCCCTCTTCGATGCGTGGTGGCTATTTGCCACCTTTCTTTTTTTCCTCACCCTTGTCTTTGGCTTTGACCACTGGAGCCTTCTTGGCCTTCGGGTGCGCGAGCTTGAATGCCGCTTGCTTGGCGTCCTTGGCAGCTTTCAGTGCGGCCGCATTGGCGACATTTTTCGCCTTTGCGTCAGCACGTTCTTCGGCGGTCCGCGCTGGCTTCGCAACTTCGGTCGTCATGATTTTCACTGCCTCCGCCCAACTCGCGTTCAGGGTCGCCTTGTTGTGACTGCGCCGACTTGCAGCCCGCTGCTGCTCGTCACTGAGGCGGCTCACCCGCTTCGTGTTACGCGGTGCAACCTCGACTGCGGCACCAAATGCACGGATTTCCACGCCCTCACAGGCATAGACCGCGGCGTTGCGCTCGTCGCGCACGTGGACAAACAGCGCCGCGAGGACTTCCTCGATGAAGAGGCTGATTGCGGGCTTGGTCTTCTCAGCCCAGCGCAGCAGGTGAACTTTCGTCTTCTCTGCTGCAGCGCGGCGGACTGCGCGCAGTCTTGCCTCTTCGCGCCGCGCAGTTTCCGCACGGAGCGCCTCGACTTCCTCTGGGGTCGGCGTGTGCACCACACGGAGTTTTGGTGCCGGCACATCGTGGTTCACAAACGCAAGAAACGGAACTTCCGAACCCCAGCTGCGCACAGCTTCTGCTGCGCTGCGCTCTTTGTCGCGCGCGCGGTCTTGGCGCAGTGCTTCAGCATACTTGCGCAGTGCATCTTTATTCGCCCTTGCTTGGGCCTTCCGTTCCTCTCCGCGGCGCACATTTTCGCGTGCCACGTCCTCTGGAACAAGGAAGTCATAGGAAGGCTGGGTTTGTTGAGCTGCGTTCATTGAAGTACTCCTGTGGTTCGGCTGACATGCGCCGTGCATTGGTAGCGGTATGATTGTGGCTACCTCAGTATCGGCAAGCTTGAGCTCGCAAACACTGAGGTAGCCACAAATAATTCAATGATCTGACTGATAGTATGTTATCACATTTAAGTGCTAATGTCAAGCATTTGGGGGATACACAAAACGGCTCTACCAAGCCCAAATTTTGCCTTTTTCAGCCAATTCAGTATAGTGGTTGGCAATGGAGGAGTGGCTGAGTGGTTTAAGGCAACGGTCTTGAAAACCGTCGTCCATGTAAGTGGACCGTGAGTTCGAATCTCACCTCCTCCGCAATGGCTAAAAAAAGACCGAAAGGTCTTTTTTACTACGCCATTGCGAGAAGGAGGTGAGATTCGAAAGACGGAGGCGCGAAGCCGACACCCGCCTTGGGGTGGCGTTGCCGAGTCGGGGTCGAGAGTACTTATGAGCAAAGCGAATTAGTAACTCGTGACCGAATCTCACCTCCTCCGCCCGTTCAAAATACCATCGATAGATGGTTATTTTGTTGGGCGGAGGAAGCAAGCAATTGGCTTTGCTTGGGAGGTGAAATTCGAAAGTTTTTTCGTTATCGAGTCATCGAGATCGAAAAGTGCATGCTGGTGTATCAGCGAGTCGGCACTCTCGGTGTGCACCCCACGCAGCTATAAGAACACGAAAAAATGGGATAGAATGAATAAGCGTTTTCTCAAGATTTTTCCGCGCAACATACACACCTAAAACTCCATGAAGCACTCACTGAAAACAAAAATTATTCTGATCATCTTTTTTACGATTACCGCAAGTGTTTTTACTTTTTTGTTATTCGAAACAACTATCAATGCTCGGCTGTATCGTGCACAGGTTGAGAAAGAAATTCTCGCTACGGTGAAATTGGGTGTCGGCGAAGTGGATCATTACACGCACTCGATGGAGCAAAAAGCAACCGACCTTGCGAGCGCGGGTGAAATTTTCTACAAAATAAAAAAAGCTTCGCCAGAGAAAGATCTTGATGTGGAGATGCGGGAATATCTCATCGATACTTTTTCTCAATTCGATAAAGCTATCGGGGGAGGTATATGGTATGAGCCGTATATGCTTAAGTCCAGTGAAAAATATTATGGACCATATGCATTCTGGGATAAGGGCACGGTGGTGTTTACCTGGGACCTCACTACGCCCAAATATGACTACATCAACCAGAATTGGTATACCCTTGCTATTCCCCCAAGCTGGGACAAGGCGCAAAAACGTGAGCGAGAATACTACTGGACCGCACCATATTATGATGAGGCGGGCACATTCCAGCTCATGGTTACTGTCGACGCATTCATGTACGACAACGACGGGACAATTATCGGCATTTCCACTGCCGACTGGTCAATCGAGAAAATGCTCACATTTCTCCGCAACTCAAGAATCAGCACTGACAGTGAGATTTTTCTCATTGACGCAAATTCCAACACGGTGATGGCAAACACCCTTGACGCGGGATCAGTAATGAAGAGCGCGTCGTCCAGCCCCTGGATATCGTCGCTCGAGCGCCCAGTGAAGGGCAAAATAAAAATGTCCACACTTACGGTTGGCACGACGACGTATAATGCGTACTACACACTCACTGATGCGAGCATGTTTTACGGCACGCTCGTACCCGTGCATGTATTGTCAGAAGCCGCTGACAAACATGCAAAAATTAGTCTTATTGGATTTAGCATCTTCGACCTCCTTCTTGTCGTTCTGCTCTATGTTGCGCTACAGCAGGTCACGAACCCAATTATCGCACTGACAAGCATGGTGTCGCGCATCGCTTCTGGGGATCTCAGTGTGCGGATGAAAGTGAGTTCAAGGGACGAGATTGGGCGCCTTGGGTTGGGATTTAATCAAATGGTGGAAACGCTCGCCACTCAGAAGGATGAGCTCGAAAAGCGTGCAGTGTTACTCGGTGAAAAGATCAAGGAGCTTGAGCAACTTAAAGGCCAACTCGAGGTCATGGTTGTGAGCCGCACAAAAGAATTGGGCGACAAAGTCGCGCAGCTTGAGCAACTCAATAAATTTATGATCAATAGAGAGTTGAGAATGATTAGCCTGAAGGAGCAGATAAAAAAACTCGAAGCTGAAATTAGTAGGCATTCGGGCCCGAACGTATGAAATATTTAGGCATCGACTATGGCACAAAGCGCGTGGGGCTCGCGACCGCAGAGGACGGCGGTATGGCTTTTCCGCTGCGGGTGATTCCCCACAGGCCGACGCTCGTGCTCGATGTGGCCGACATCTGCATAAAAGAAAAAATTGGTATTATTGTCATGGGTAATTCGCTCAATAATAACAACGAGCCCAATGCGCTCATGAAAAAAGTCACACCCTTTGCCGAGGAATTAAAAAATGTGACAGGGCTCCCCGTCGTCTTTATCAATGAAGCTTTCTCCACGCGTGAGGCGAAGCACCTGCAGGGTGACAATGCCCACAACGACGCATCTGCGGCGTGTATTGTGCTCCAGAGTTATTTAGATAAAATATCCAACAAACCATATGGCATCGATTGATGATTTTGCAAAAATAGAAATGCGCATCGGTACTATCATTACCGCCGAGTATATCGAGGGTGCAGACAAGCTCCTGAAGCTCAGTGTAGATTTCGGCGTGAAGCCTGCTGTCCCCACCGTCGAAGGTGTGGATGTGGCAGCAGAGCCCGAGCGCGATATTCGACAAATTCTTTCAGGTATCCGCGAATATTATGCGCCCGAAGCGCTGGTGGGAAAACAGTGTCCCTTTGTGACCAACCTCCCCACACGCACAATGCGCGGACTCGAAAGTCATGGAATGATTCTCGCCGTCGGCTTGGCTTCTGGTGGGGCGGTGTTACTCCATCCAGACAAGAGCGTGGAGCCGGGAAGTGCTTTGCGATAGTCTCTGCAAATACGTATAATATGAGTGATGCTATTCTTTACCGCCCCGAAATTTTTGGCTATGCCGGCAGTCGGCTTGGATATTTCTGCTGATGCGCTGCGCTTTGTCGAGCTCGACCAAAAAGACAACCTCGGTGTACGCAAGGTGTTACGTTACGGAACACAAAACTTTCCGCTGGGAATTATTTCTGAAGGTCATGTACGAGATAAAAAGAAGCTTCAGGATGTGATCACCACACTTGCGCACGAGCACAACCTTTCTTTTGCGCACGTGGCACTCCCAGAGGAGCAGGCATACCTCGCGAACATACGCATCCCGCGTGTGGCCTCGGGCGAGATTCGTGAGGCGATCGAGCTGCGACTCGAAGAGCATGTACCCATCTCGGGTGCTGACGCCATTTTCGACTACGTCGTGGTGGGTGAGGGGAAGTCAGGAAGGAAGGACACCATAGACGTAGTAGTGTCGGTTTTACCACACGGGGTTGTGGAAGAGTATCTTGATATTTTTTCTGAAACAGGAATTACTCCAAAAGCATTTGAGTTCGAGTCTCAGGCCATGGCACGCGCCATAGTACCGCAAGGCGACAACGGCACATTTCTCGTTATCGACATTGGGAAAATGATCACCGATATTTTTGTGACGGCCAACGGTGTTGTGCAGTTCTCTGCGTCGCTCGACATTGGCGGCCATTATATGACACAGGCCATAGAGAAGGCGCTCTCGGTGACATACGCAGAGGCAGAGGCACTGAAGGTAAAGCATGGCCTGGTAGGGGGAGAGGAGGCTGCGGTGCATGGAGCACTTTTGCCGGTGATGGCAGACTTGCGCACCCGCCTGATGCGCCACTATTCATACTGGCAGACACACCACGGAGAAAAGGTGGGGGGCAACATCGAGCGCGTGTACGTTACCGGAGGCGCGGCAAACCTAAAAGGAATCACTGAGTACCTTTCCGTGGGACTCGACGTGAAGGTAGTACTCGCGAACCCATGGGTGAATGTCTGCTCATTCGAAGACTACGTACCCCCCATTACACTACATGAGTCCCATGGATATACTGCGGCCATCGGCCTCGCACTACGTAACTATTCCATTGAATAATATGATCAATCTCCTCTCAGTAAGAGCAAAAAATGCACTCTGGAAAGAATACCGCGTTCGCTTAGTGATTGTTGTACTTGCGGCGCTTCTCTTGCTTCAGACGCTTGTTGCCGTACTTTTCTTCCCAACCTTTTTTATGTTGCGCTCAACGACAGCTGCGCTCGCACTCGATGTCGAAAAACAAAAGGGGGGGTCGCCACAAAATGGCAACGATAGCGCACGAGAGCTCACTGTAATAAAAAACGAAATCGCTCTACTTCGCCCCACCGCGTCATCAAGTGACATGCTTGTTTCCGACATGATCTCGAGCATACTTGGGGTAAAACCAAAGGGCATCGCAGTTGACCAGTTCGCCTACCAAAAAGAAAAAAATATCACAAACATTCAAATTTCTGGTGTAGCAAACACGCGTGAAGACATCCTTGCTTTTAAGAACACGCTGAGTACAAATCCCGCGTTTCGGGTGCGCGCAAATGACTACATACTGAAAAAAACGAATATTGCCTTTACGATAACATTGAGCTTGAAATAATATGAAATCCCTACGCACCGTACTCGTGCTTTTGTTTGTACTCAACATGCTCGGTGGTGTGGCGCTATGGTTTGCATACGAGATGATGAGTGACGCAAAAATAATGGAGACGGAGATGCGAGGGCAACTGCTCGCAGAGAGTCAAAAAAGTGAACAGCTCGTGAGGTTAAAACGCACACTCTCTTCAATCCAAAAAGACAGGGAAGAGCTCGGTTATTTTTTGTACAGCACGAGTGACGAAGACCAGATTAAGTTTATCTCAAGCATCGAACAGATGGGCACTTCCTCGTCTGGTGCCCTCGTGGAGGCTACACAACTCGAGTTAACAAAAGTACCTCCCCCAGTACTTCGCGGTGACTTTGCGGTAAGGGGCACATGGGGGGAGCTCTTTCATGTATTGCGCCTCATTGAAGAGTCACCATCGCGCATCAACGTGAATCGCTTTGAGGTAAAGGCCGGCACACAGAGCGACTGGGTGGGTGTCATAAAAATCGAACTTGTGAGTATTCGTGATACAAAATAAATATGGAAAATTTTCACCTTCATTTTTCTCGTCGTAAGCTACACGCACTACTCTCTGTGCTGGAGCGCCCTGATTTCATGTGGCGAATTGTCGTCGCGACGACAGTGCTACTAACGCTCATCACTGCGGCATTGAGCCTCCTCTCCTACGGGTGGGCGACGCGCCAAGATACTCCCATTGTAGAAGGCGCTGCGGCTGGAGTGGTGAGCAAGGAAGACATTCGCGCCGTGATCGACCTGTACAACGCAAAACAAAAACGCTTCGAAGCGTTAAAAAATACTCGCCCCACAGCGCCCGTGGTAGATAGCGAGGCAAGCAGCACCGTGCTGCCCACCGTCACTTCAGAGGGCGCTGCTGAAGTAATAATCCCCCCAGAAGCATTGCCCCAGTAGCATCCTTCAAAGACGGCCGCAGGAGACTTTTTGTTTTGTGCGCGATGGAGGACTCGAACGCTACACGTTCAGTACGGCTTTCCCGTTTTCTTAGATTAAGAAATCTTTAAAAACATGGGAGAAGCCTTTCTCGTCCTCCACGAAAGCAGATAAGTGCTTTCTATCGTGCTTGCTCGAAGACTCACTGTGCGCGATGGAGGACTCGAACCTCCGACCTTTTCAGTGTAAATGAATTGCTCTACCAACTGAGCTAATCGCGCATACCTCTTGTTATCTACCAAAACAGCTAATCGCACATACTTCTTGTTGCCTACTAAAACAGCCAATCGTGCATATTTTTTACGATTCCTGCACAATAGAGCATTTTTGGGTCTTCTGCAACACGTTTGTGCCCCCGCGTGGAATCGAACCACGATCCGAAGCTTAGAAGGCTTCTGTTTTATCCATTAAACTACGGGGACGATATAAGGATGTTCATAGCTTACTCTACCAGCGGGGATAAAAAAAGTAAGTCGCCGGCATGCCGGCGACGAGTTGTTGGACGCGATGTGACCACTGCCTTGGGTCCGACGTTTTTAAGGCGTCTCTCTCCGTGTTCCAGAGAGGCTAAGAGCTGCTGCTCCACCGCGATGTCTCCATATAGTACAGTTTGTACATAGAGGCATCGCGGAAGAGTAATTAACTGTATTTTAATCATATACTATAAAACAAAGAATGTCAAGCACTTTTCTTTCTGCGGGTGAGTTACCATCGATATACAAAATGGTATGCGCAACGAAGTGAAAGATTCGAATATGCCCCATACGATA
>JAYUQK010000095.1:0-2892 GCA_043756785.1 Candidatus Lloydbacteria bacterium
CACGCCAGGGATGGTCGATTCGCGCCTTGCTGCGTAATCCGGAGAAACTGCCGGCGCAGTTTTCCAGCGCGCAGGTGTTTAAGGGCGACGCGGCGGACATCGGCAGCATCCGCGCGGCCGCGCAGGGGGCGGACCTTATCGTTTACGGCGTAAATCCGCCCTATTGCCAATGTCTCCTTGGGAGACCGCACAAATGATAAAAAATACTACAAAAACGACACCGCGTGGGACGAGGCAGAAGACGCACTGCGCGCACTCCTCATTGAGCGCAAGTGCACCTTCGTAGAGGCACCGCAGGAAGCTGCATTCTATGGCCCCAAAATAGACATACAAATGCGCGATGTGCGTGGAAAGGAAAATACTGCATTCACCGTACAATACGACTTTTGTATGCCCGACCGCTTCAACCTCAACTACAACGACTCTGACGGCACAGAGAAGCGCGTCACCGTGGTGCACCGCTCGTCCATAGGCGCCATCGAGCGCGTAATGGCATTCCTCATAGAGCACTACGCGGGTGCATTCCCGCTATGGCTCTCCCCAACGCAAGTAGCAATAGTACCCATTAGTGAAGCCCACCATGTATTCGCACAAGAAGTGGCACAGCAACTCGTGTCGCGTGACATCCGCGTCATACTCATGACCAACAACGAGTCCCTCGGCAAAAAGATCCGCACCGCTAAGCTCGAGAAGATCCCCTACACGCTTGTCATCGGCGATGCCGAAGTGGCGGGGCGTAAGATAACCCTCGAATCCCGCGAGCAAGGTAAGGTGGGGGAACTCTCTATCCCTGAACTTCTTGAAAAACTCTCAATAGAAATTGACAATAAAAAATAAGATTCTGTCTCTTGGGGGCTCTGCGAACACTAAATCAACAACCCCCAGAGCAGAGCTGTGGGGTTAACTACTGACGCTAATTTATGTCTTTTATCTATTATTCGATGAACTGCAATATGCTTTTATTGCAATGTACTTTTCTAAATACACCCCCATCCAATTTAATTTTACGTTCCTATGTCCTATAGGACATAGGAACGTAAAAAGTTTCTGACATGAAACTACGTTAATTCAAAATGGTCTTTCAGTTTTTTGTCGTTTTCAATTTTTTCAACGACCACGTAGAGTACCTCTGTTCCGATTTTAAAATCTGCTTTCAATAAAATAACGAGTGCTTCGCAGTCATATGGATACACCCAAACGCTATCCTGCAAACGAAAAAAGCCAAAGCACTGAAGAAGTGATCTGAGGCGCCTGCGCACCATCTTGCGATTTTCCTTAATATCGTATGTCACCATTCTCCACCTCTTATCCCATCGTCTATGCACTCGGGTGTCTGGTTTTTTTGCAACCATCTCGGCGAGGGCATGCTCCCCTTCTGTGGTGAGGCGGACGTATTTCCCGTTTTTTCCCTGCTCAAGGATGATCAAGTTTTTTATAAGCAGCTTTTCGAATGCCGTACCAAATAAATACTTTGGATTCTGCATTCGTTTCTTCCCCCCATCAAACATGCGCAATACCTGAAATGCGTTTGGCGCAAGGAGTGCCACCGAGAGGACGCCAACCCCCGCAATAGTGTGGAGGAGCACATGCTGAATATTTGTGCGCAAGCGCACCTTCCTCGCTTCAACTTCTATGCTTTTCTTAATTCTTGGCATGCTAAAACTATATCACAAAACAAATTACGTTAATATGTCCCATAGGACATGTTAATGTAATTATAAGGGATGAGAATTTTGTGATGTTCTGCTTGTTTCACCCTCAGGCAATCTCACCGAGGTGGGCGTCGTCATTGCAGGTCATAATGCGCCATTTTCTTTCGGGGGATCTCTCATCATCAAACACGCAGTGCGTGATACCGGTGTTGCTCAAGGGAAACACACGAACAATTCTTTCAAATTCCCTATACGTCGCCTGGTCTCCAAACAATATTGCCGTGATAAACATATGTATGAAAAATCCATGCGATACAAGGAGGCAGGAATGCTCCGGTCGGTGCTCAAAAAATACGAGTGCCTCTAATGCTCGTTCGAGGAGATCGGCAAAACTTTCTCCACCTTCATATCGTGTTTCAATTCCCCCGATCATGTGTAGGTGGTTTGGGCCTCCCTTTTTAGGCATTCCAACTACTGCTTCTGGATATCGATATTCAAGAAAAAGAGGATTCTTAATGATGGGTTTTCCTGTAGTTCTTTGTATTGCCTCCCCTGTTACTACGGCTCGTTGGTAGGTACTCGTGAAAATTGCCTCGAAATCGAGTGTTGCACACCTCTGTGCACAAATATCAGCTTGGGCAAGTCCTCGGGGAGTAAGGGGCGTGTCATGCCCAAGCATTGTTTCAGAGAGATTATACTCACTTTCACCATGGCGAACGAGGTAAATCCGTTTTATAGCCATAGTGTTTATACATCCAGATTTGCGAGTTTGGCATTGGATTGGATGAAGGACTTTCGGGGTGCCACGTCGGTACCCATCAAGAGATCGAAAATTTTGTCAGCCTCTTGCGCGTCGTCGATGCGCACTTGCTTCAGCACGCGGCGCTCGGGGTCCATTGTCGTCTCCCAGAGCTCTTCGGAGTTCATCTCTCCCAAGCCTTTGTAGCGTTGGATATGCACCTTTGCGGAGCGCTTTATGGACTTTGCATCTGCCTCGGCTTCGGTTTCTACCTCGGCGTCCTCGTCCCCAGCACCTTCTTCCGCCTCTTCGAGCTCTTCGGGCTTCACACCCTCTTTTTCTAAGTATGCATTTTTCTGTTCGTCGGAGTAGAAATAGTTCACCTCCTTCCCTTTCTTCACTTTGTAAAGTGGCGGCTGCGCAATGTACACGTGGCCGGCCTCGATGAGGGGCTTGAAGTAGCGGAAAAAAAGTGTGAGGAGCAGCGTGCGAATGTGCGCT
>JAYUQK010000096.1:0-2886 GCA_043756785.1 Candidatus Lloydbacteria bacterium
CGATAAATGCCAAGGGGCGGGAGCGCCTAAAGTACCCAATGAGTCCGGCGTTATGTCCGTCAATTTTTTTGAAAAAATAAGATTCCGTCATCGTCTCCACCGTTGCAGCGCCAGCACGACCAAAAAAGAGCACTATGACCCAGAGCAAAATTCCCGAGGATGCGTTCGGCAAATAGGGGAGTATTGCAGAGGTTGTTGCCATCAAGAGAAAGCCTCCGACGAGCAACTCCTTCTCACCGATATACTTGTCCGCAATCCTCCCAGTGGGATAAGGGAAGATGACAAATGCAGTGAGTGCCGCAGTGAGCATAAGTCCTATTTGTTGGTAGGAAAATCCGATGTGGTTATGCAAATAAAGCGGGGTATAAATAACCATCCATGCGTAAAAAAAGTGCATAAAGAAATTAGTGATGAGAATGTTCCCGATGTCTGGATGTGCCTTTGACTGTGCGCGCGTCATAAAGAGCGATGCATCGTCGTACTTGAGGTCTTGGAAGTTACTGAAATACCGCATCATGATAAAAATTGTGGGAAGCATGAGCACCGCAGCCACAAAGTAGACCGTTGAAAAACCCGATGCATCGATAATCTGCCCTGCAAACATTGGCGGTAAAAGCCATGCGATGGAACCAATCATCAGAAAGAGTCCACGAACGGCCCCAGTCGTGGCATCCTTTGAATACCGTTCGAGAAACACGTCGACGTTAAAATACAGGATAGAAATTAGGGCGGCCTCGACAACGAAGAGTGGGATCACGAGCCACGCGGAGCTAAATAGGGAGAGGGCAAAAAGGAGTATCGCGTGGAGGATGAGCACCGAAATTGTCCATCGATAATTGCCTATTTTGCGTAAAATGCGCGGGGCATACAGTAGTGCAAAAAGAGTGATGAGTGAAGCCAGTGTGTAAATCGCACCGACAAAATGCTCAGGATCTTGCCAAATACTCATGGTATTCATTGAGGGCGTAGCAAGTACTCTATCCTTCAGGAAAGAAGAATCAATATAGATAGTGAGTGACACTTGCGCAGAGAAGAAGAACGTTACTGCGGAGAGTGCGATGAATGCGGCCCTTGCAGACAGAGGAGTATTACTTTTGAGCAGTGACATAAACACAGTATAGCAAAAAGCCGAAGAAAATTCTTCGGCCCTTGTGTGATCTCGCGTGGCTTAGATACCCAGTAAGACGGGGATGACCATCGGCTGCTTTTGCGTCATCTGAAAGAGGAATTTACCCACTTCGTCGCGCACATCTTCTTTGACATATTCGAAGTTGACACTCTTCATGTCGCGACTACACGCATCCTCAACTGTTTTCTTTACTATCAACCGCGCCTGATTTAAAAGCTCTTGGGACTCACGCACATAGACGAAACCACGCGCAACGATATCAGGAGATTTCATGAGCTTTCCAGTGTGCATGTCGACGGTTGCTACGATGACGACGATACCATCTTCCGCGAGCATTTGTCGGTCACGCAACACCACCTCTTGAAGGTTGCCGATAGCGAATCCGTCTACCATGATGTCTTCTTTTGGAGCCGAGACTGCGAGTCTCACTATCTTCTCTCCCTTCTCGCGTATCTCCATGATCGAGCCGTTGTCGGCGATGATCGTATTTTCTTTGGGTATCCCCGTGGAGTGTGCTATCTCGACATGCGAGCGGAGCATGTAGTGATACCCATGGAGGGGAATAAAGAATTTTGGCTTTATGTGGGAAATAATCCACTTCGACTCCTCGCGGTAGCAGTGTCCCGATGAGTGCACGTCTGAAGTCTCGTAGTGTACGACATTAGCACCTTGGCGCGAAAGCATGTCTTTCAGCTTCTGTACTGCTCGCTCATTTCCAGGGACAACAGAAGAAGAGAAGAGCACCATGTCGCTCTCTGCGATCTTGATATGTTTATGTTTTTTCTGTGCGACACGCATGAGCACGGCGAAGGGGTCTCCCTGAGCACCCGTCACGAGCATCACGATGCGCTCGGGTGGGTAGTTGCCCATTTCTTCCATTGGGATAACTGTGCCTTTTTTGTACTCAAAGAGTTTTGCTTTCTGTGCAAGCTCAATGTTTGTTTTCATGCTGCGTCCGTCGATCACCACCTTACGGTTGTGCTTGTCCGCGAACTCTATTATCTTAATAAGTCGCTCTAGGAGTGAGGAGAATGTGGCGACAATAACGCGACCGCGGGCATTCTTGATGAGGTCCTCGATGGTGACATGCACAGTGGGCTCAGGGATGGAGAACCCAGGCTTTTGGCAGTTTGTCGAATCTGCCATCAGAAGAAGTGTATTACTTGTCGAGAATTTCTTGTATGCCTTGATCTCGTCTGGAGTGGGCACCCCGTTCTCGTGATCAAGCTTGAGGTCTCCCGTATGAACGATGTCGCCGTAGGGGGTTTCGACAATGATGCCCATAGAGTCAGGGATGGTGTGCGTGACCTTGAAGAATCGCACCGCAAGGTCCGTAAACGAAATACGCTCATCCGTTTCAACGATCTTCATGTTGATAGGGGCGAGGTCGGGAAACTCATCTTGACGCTTCTGTATCAAGAGTGCAGTGAGGTTGCGCGCGTAGACAGGGGGGTTTCCAAGGAGTGGGAGGATGTAGGGGAGTCCGCCGATGTGGTCGAGATGGCCATGCGTGATAAAGACTCCACGCACTTTTTCCTTACGCTCCTCAAGATACTTGGTATTTGCAAGAATGTAGTCCACTCCTGGGGTGTCCTCGTCCTTAAACTTGAATCCACAGTCGATAACAACGATATCGTCGCCAAACTCTACTGCAGCAATATTGCGACCGATTTCTTCAACGCCACCAAAAATGATTACGCGCACGTCACCTTTGGCGAGTGGGGGTATCGTCACTTTTTTCTCAGCAGTAAGCTGTC
>JAYUQK010000097.1:0-7707 GCA_043756785.1 Candidatus Lloydbacteria bacterium
AAGAGATTGTTTTCACAACTTCCCACTTTCTCCCACATGCACACCATTGTATCCCACCACTTCCCACGCTGCAACCACACTTATCCACAGTCCTCCACAATAGAGCATCACAACACACATTTAAAAAATGCTTGGATTACCCTCATATGCACAAACAAAAAACCGCCCTAAGGCGGCTTGGTAATACTGTTATTCCCTCACAATATCCTGACCCTTATTGAAACGTACCCTCACCCACTTGTATGCATCATGAAGTAGGACAGACCAACCAAGCAAAGCAAGACCGAGAACCACTACGGAGTACCGATCCCACACGTCATTTCTCCAGAGAAAAGTGGAGAGAGTAAACATGGTAGTCATCATGAGCACATAGATGGTCGACTTGCGGCGCTCACGAGCAAGACCGTGCATTACGCTCCCCCTCTTGATATTTTTCGACGGCCACTTTACAGCACTCTTTCTTGCGCCCACTAAGGTCCACAAGGTTATTTGTATTTTCACTCACACAATACTCTTTTGTATGTTATCCGAAATCCATACTACGCATTTTCTGTGGCATGTAAAGACAATTTTATGACGGAGTCTGACCCCAATAATTTTTTGGTCGTTAAATTTTTGGTCGCATTAAGGGGAACAGCTGGGCTTCACGTATAGGCTTGTTCGCGAGAAATGCGAAGAAGCGCTCGGAGACTCCAAAGCCACACGTCGGAGGCATGCCATGCTCGAGTGCTTCCACAAATTCATGGTCGAACATTTGCGCCTCGTCGTCGCCTGCATCGCGCATGTCTTGCTGAGTTTGGAAGCGTGCACGTTGCTCGATTGGGTCATTCAATTCGCTGTACCCCTTGCCCACTTCGCTCCCTGCGATGATGGGCTGGAATTGCTCGACTGTTTTCCCGTCGGCCGATAGCTTTGCAAGTGGCGACATTTCGACGGGCACGTTCACGAGGAAGCCCGGACCTCCCAACTTTTTGCGGCAATACTTCCAGAGTGTGTCGATGGCGCGCACGCGGTTCCAATTCTTTTTGTCGTATTCTACAGAGAGGCGCTTGAGAGAAGCCTCAATGTCTTCAGTTGTCGCAATAGCAATATCAATATCCGTGAATTTCTTTATCGTCTCGCCATAGTCATAACGCTCCCAAGGTTTTCCTAGGTCAACGGTGAATTCCCCAATGGTAAATGTGAGGGTGCCAAAAGCCTCCATCGCGACGTGTTTGTACATGCGCTCCACGAGCACCATTCCGTCTTCGTAGTTGGCATAGGCCCAATAAAACTCGAGCTGGGTGTAGTCTTGTGCGTGCTCGGGGCTGATACCTTCGTTGCGAAAAATGCGCCCAATTTCAAATACTTTGTTGTACCCCGCGACCATGAGTCGCTTCTGCCAAAGCTCCCCACAGGAAATACGCAAATACACGTCGAGGTCGAGCGCATTGTGATGTGTCTTAAATGGCTTTGCATCTGCACCACCCGTAGTATTTTCGAGAACTGGTGTTTCTACTTCGAGGAAACCCTCGGTAAGCATAAACGACCGAATAGCATTCCAGAATTTTGATTTTTTGACAAAAAGCTCACGGAGCTCGTCATCTTGCATAATGTCGAGGTAACGCTTGCGGAGCTTCACGTCCTCATCTTCAAGGCCATGAAATTTCTCCGGGAGCGGAAGAAGGGACTTCGCCCCCATAACCCAGCTTTTCACTAAGATACTCTCTTCCCCACGCTGTGTAGTGAAGAGCTCACCCGTGACCGAGATGAAGTCGCCCACATCGATGACGGAGCCGAAAAACTCCATTGCCTCTTCCCCAATCGTATCTTTCTTAAAGACTGCTTGGAATTTTCCCGTACCGTCGTTGAGCACGACAAACTGTATCGCACCCTGCCCACGCACCGCCACCACGCGGCCAGCGAGAGCAATATCTATTTTCTCAGCCTCACGTGCAGCAAAATTTACACGCACCGTATCAAGTGTGTAGTCGCGAGGAATTTGGTTGGGGTATGATGCGCGCCTACCCTCCTTCAGTAGTGAAAGTTTTTTGATGCGCTCGGCTCTAATCTCTTCGATTCCTGCCATGATTTAAATATTGTACAGGACTTCCTATTTTATTTCGACGATTTGACACTTCTCTTCACCGCGCGGGGTGACACACAAAAAGTCTTCCCCCTTCTTTCTTCCCATCATTGACTCTCCGAGTGGAGATTTGTTTGAAATCTTTCCGACAGAAATGTCGGACTCTTCGGAGCCGACGATCGTGTAGGTCTTTGTGTCTCGGCCACGCTTTAAGGTAACCACAGAGCCTATGCCCACTGCGTCGGTCTTGTGCTTGCTACCCACGATAATAGCGTTCTTGAGGATTTCCTCGAGCACAGAGATGCGCTCTTCCACACCCGCTTGCGCCTCACGCGCGGAGTGATATTCGGCATTTTCAGAAAGATCACCCAATGCCTTGGCAGCCTCGAGTGCCTCCGCTATTTCCTTGCGGCGCACATGGGTCAAAAACTCAAGTTCCTCGTTAAGCTCGTCATGTTTTTCGCGGCTGAGATATTCTTTTTGTGTGTCCATAAGAGCCCCAATATAGCACAGGCAACCCTCTTCGGCAATCCTGCCATCCCGTAATAAAAAAACAGCGGGTTTCCCCGCCGTCTAAAGAGAGTCGATTACGCAACACGCAAAACAGTGCGCATCGTGCGAGTCTTCGCACCGTGCGAGTCGATCGAAGGCAAAATGTCATCGATAAACAACGCTTCGGTCGACGCAAGATAGAGCTCCGGAGAGCAGGAGTGCCTCCACGTAGCGATACGCAGCTCCAACTTCAGCCCCTTCAGCCCTTCGTGCGCCACGATAGGCCGCAGTGTGCTGATCATTGGGACGAAGTCTTTGTCCCCCGATGCGAGCACGATGGTCGGTATGTGGTCTGCATAACGCACGTTTAAGTGGTCGAGTACCACCTTCACTATCTCGCTCATCACCACGGGGTCGGCCTCTTTGTCGCCGAACATTTTTGTAACCGTGAAGCCGTGTCGCTCTGCCTTCTGCATTGCAGCATAGTGCTCAGAGTAGTAAGACTTCGAGACACAGAGCACGGCGCGGTCCACGGGAAGCGGCTGTCCGTTCCACATTGCCAGATGGCGCAGTAGTGCCGCCCAATCCATCCGCTCTGGAGCAAGTACGCGCCAACCATGCTCATCTTCGTAGTTGGTGAGATTCGCCAAGTCCACGATGACGGCCACTGATGGCTCCACTGCTTTACGCAAGGGCTTTGTGTGCACCAAGCGTATCTCAGGGGGGCTGCGCGTGGTCGACACGGGCATCGGCAGTACATTTGTTTTTTTGCAACCCGCCCTAGCCAATCTCTTGGTGAGCTGCTCGAGCACGTCTGGCTTGAACTTCGATGGCACAAGCACGTACGCCACGAGACTCTTCCCTTCATAGTGCGGCTCGACGCAGCCCATTCCCAAAAACGGCTTGAACAGCTTTGTGACCAAGGGCCACGTTGTCTTGTCGAAGTCCCGCTTGTTGAACCGCGGCTTTTGTACAAAGGTGCCGAGGGTAAGCTCAGTACCAATCTTTAGCGCATGGTCCCAAAATCCCAAGTAATCTTCCTTGGAGCGGATTTGTTTGGCTTCCGAGAAGAGCTGTGCCGCTCGAGCACAAAGTTCGGAGTAAGTCGTCATTCAAACCTCCAGTTGGTTAAAATTTTCAAACAGTCAAATAACTGCTGTGGGAATTATACCATGAAAACACACTTTACACAATAGATATTTAATGTTGCTATGTATGCGTTTAATACGCTGTCGTCGTACTTGTGGTCGAAACTGCGCTCGTGGGTGGTGCGTCAAATATGACAGGTGTGTCACGGCCTATATACTCTGGTGCATTCGCCGCAAGCCAAGGAAAGAGTTTGGAGGCGACGAAACTTGCGTTCGTCGTGTTCCCTTTCACTCCCCTGTCCATCACAATGGCGAATGCATATTTGGGATTGTCGTAGGGGAAAAATCCAATCACCCAAGAGTTCACGCGTGCTTTCGAAACTCCGAGCTCGGCCGTCCCTGTCTTTGCCGCAACTTTGACATACGGGAAATGGAGGAGCTTTGCGGTTCCCGACACCACACCCTCGCGCATGCCCTCATGAATAACCGTAAAGTAGTTTTCGGGAATAGGGATGCGGGACGGAGTCGTAGTTGCGAGGCCAATAGCAAGGTGGGGCGTCACATCAAGACCTTTCGAGGCAATAACTGATGCCTCTTTGAGTGCCTGAAGCAGCGTCGCCTGCATGCCATACTGCCCGATACCAGTAAAGTATGTGTCGCCAATACGCCACGTGGGGTCCTCGGGAAATTTTCTTTCTTTCCACTCTGGATTTGGTATCGTCCCCTTCGCTTCGCCATACAGGTCGATGCCCGTCGTCGACCCGTAGCCAAATAGTCGTGCGTACTTCTCCACATTTTTTATACCAAGTCCTTTTTGGCCCTTATAGCCTCCTGCAATTTCGTAAAAATATACATTTGAAGACTGCGCGATTGCCGTCTGCATGTCGAGTAAGCCATGCACCTTCCAGTCATTGAATCGTGTTTCTTTGTCGGGGAAATAAGGATTCGGGATAGCAATGAAGCCTTTGCTTTCTATCAGCGTATTTTGAGTGAGTATGCCTTCGTTTAGTGCACCAAGTGCAAACATGGGCTTCACAATAGATCCTGGGGCATAGAGCCCACTTACTGCACGATCGAGAAATGGCGTGCGCACGTCAGCATTGTATTTTTTTATTGTAGCGGAGTCATCCCCTGCGGTCATAATATTCGGATCAAATTCGGGGTAAGAAACAAGAGAAATGAGCTCGCCGTTATGAATATCCATGATTGCGGCCGCGCCACCGCGATAATCTTGCTCACGAGCAACTTCCGCAATGATGTTGCTGAGTTTTTTTTGCACTCGTGCGTCAACAGCGAGCGTGAAGTCTCTTCCGCGACGAGGGGGGTCGATAGTATTTGAGGAAACCACGTTTCCCAATGCATCAGTCTCGATGATGCGCAGGCCTTTTTGGCCTTTGAGGTGCTCATTATAGAAAGCTTCAACACCTACTTCTGCCTCATAGTCCTTACGATAGTAGACTCCACTTTTGTCTCGCGCAGGATAGTGCAGAAATCCCAGAATGTGCCCGAACCCAGGGTCCGCAATATATGCACGGAGCGAAAATCCCAGCTCTTCGGGAGAGGGCACATTCCACGCAAGCTCAATGCCGTTACGGTCGTAAATAATTCCCCGCTCAGGAAAGAGGAGCTGATGCTCGAGACGATTCTGCTCACTGGTGGCGAGATAGCGTGCACCCTCTTTCAGCTGCAGTATCCCCGCACGGGCAAAGAATACAAGAGCGATAAAAAGAAATGTTGCAGAAAGTATGATGATGGTCGTCTGCCGTATCGGCTCCTCGATGCGGCCTTCGAACTGATGCACGTCGAAGTCGGGGATATTCTTGTCGTCAAGAAATATCTCGTCAGGAGCAATGTCTTCATGTATGCCGGAAAAATTTTTTTGTCGCATGCCGTACATTATACAAGGCGTTCACGAATGCGCTTGCGCAGCACTCTGTTCAACACAAAAGCAAGAAAGGCGTACGCGGTAAGCGGTACGACGGTCACATGAGGGATGTCAACAAAAAAAGTTCCTCCAAAATACAATAGGTCGTAGAGTAAAAAAGCGGCGACCACCTCCACATACTCGGCAAATAAAAATAGCCCGAGCAGGGAGAGGGCACACACTACGGGAAGCGGGGCGAAAAGTACCGCAAAAAAAAGTACAGTATCGAGAATAATTCTCATAGATATATATTACGGTGTAGCGGGTGAGACTCCGCGTGTACTACTCGCGCTCGTGGGAGCATCAATATAGACATACCGCAGTGTTGCGATATTGAGCGGCCAGCGAAAGTGTATTTCTTGGAGCGAGCTCCCCTCCCCACTCACCACTGCGTCCACCACACCAAGATACGTGGGTGCGAGCATGGGTAGTTCGACCAAGTCACCAGTGACGACCTCCACGCCTCGTGGCAAGGTCACGCGAAAGCTCCCACCACCCACCCCGTACGCAGTCGCTTGAGTGGAGCTCGCACCAAGAAGGGCCACGAGCTCGTTCCCACTCGAAGAATACAAGGTCACGATTGCACTATAAAGAAATACTTGCGTGACCTCGCCGAGCACAAAATCACCATCGACAAACACACTCATTCCCGTAATGATTCCATCGCGCGCACCGACGTCAATGACGAGTGTGTCGTAGGGAGTGTGTGGCGCACTCACAAGCACCCGCGCGAGGAGGAGGTTACGCTCTGGGTGGCGCGAGAGTACATTCTTGAGTGTGTCATTCTCTCTACGCAGTGCGTCGCGAGAAAACGCTTCGAGCGTGATGGTGTCGAGTGCACCTTGCAAGCGAGCATTTTCTTCTGTGAGTATTTTTTTACTTGAAAAAAAGTATCCGTAGGAGGAGAGCGTGTCAGTAAGCCCATTCTGGAGAACAAAAATAGGGCGCAGTACGTTTGCTGTCGCCGCAGCAGCAAATGTACTAAGGGGAGTACGCAAAAAAAGCATCAGTATAAAAAAAACCACAAGGAGTGTGAGAAGACGCCTTCGCCCGAGCAGGCGTGCTTTGTCGTGGCGAAAGCTCGAGGGCGACGCACCGCGCATGTTTTTTTGTTTCCCGTTTTTAAACATAGATATCTTTTTGCACCACGAGACTGGGAGCCTTAGCGAGGCGGGAGCTCGTTGTCGTGCTCAATCAGCACCTCACGAAATGCATCGAGGTTTTCAATGACGATCCCCGTCCCGCGCGCCACCGCAGTGAGCGGGTCGTCGGCAGTCGTTACGGGAATTTTGAGTGTGTTGGCGAGGAGCTCTGCTAATCCGTCAATGAGCGCACCACCACCGACGAGCACGATGCCACGATTCATCACGTCTGAGAGAATTTCAGGGGGAGTTGTTTCAAGGACTTCCTTGGTCGACTCGACAATGACGGCGATTGAGGCGGCAAGTGCCTCACGGATATCTGCATCAGTCACTATTACCTCGCGAGGCAGCCCCGTGAGGAGGTCGCGTCCGCGAATAGCGGCCTCGCGTGGCTCCTTAGGCTTCAATGCAGAACCAATAGCAATTTTTACATTTTCTGCCGTCCGCTCACCGATCAAAATCTTAAACTCGTCGCGAATATAGGAGATGATATCCGTATTGAAACGATCTCCTGCGACTTTAAGATTTTTCGAATTCACAATTCCCGAAAGCGATATGACCGCAATGTCGGTAGTACCCCCTCCGATGTCGATGATCATCGAGCCCACTGGGTCGGTGACCGGCAAGCGAATACCTATCGCCGCAGCCATAGGCTCCTCGACGATATACACTTCGCGTGCACCAGCATTCATAGAGGCGTCACGCACCGCACGCGTCTCTACGTTGGTGATACTCGAGGGCACACCAATGACTACGCGCGGTCTACCCTGCCGCTTCGACATTTTTTGTGCTTTATGAATGAAGTGTGCGAGCATCTCCTCGGTAATCTCGAAGTCGGATATGACACCATCGACGAGTGGCCGTATGGCGACCACATGCCCCGGGGTCCGCCCGAGCATCTGCTTTGCCTCAGTGCCTACGGCCACAACGCGATTGTCGTCACCGGCGAGATCAACGGCCAGCCCATCGACGCCACGGTCAGTCGCATCAACGGCT
>JAYUQK010000098.1:0-2867 GCA_043756785.1 Candidatus Lloydbacteria bacterium
TCCGCGTTTGACCTTCAAGCATCCCTCTTCTATAATGGCATGTATGATGAACCTCCGTGGACTCTTTGTCCGCACTATCTTGCCCGCAATCCTCGGAACCACACTTTTTGTGGGGGGGTATTTTGTGGGTACGATACGGGCGAATGATGCGCCTCTCTATGATGGTCCGGCCATTGGCGTCTTTAATACCGAAAACCCAACCCCACTCACCCCCACAGGCACCGCGACTCCACCAGAAATAAAAACGTGTATCGACCAAAAGGGTGCGGAGGTCCCGTGTCTCCTTGACCGTAGTGCTATTACACAGAAAAGTGAGGCGCCGGCTGATTTCGCGCAGTTCTGGAAAGTATGGAATGTGATCAACGCAAAATATGTTCCCACCAAGCATGCTGCGGTGTCCAATCAGGAAAAAGTGTGGGGTGCCATAGCTGGCCTTGCTGGGTCGCTCAAAGACCCCTACACCTACTTCCTCCCACCACAAGAAAAAATTCTTTTTGAGCAGGAGGTGTCAGGCGCATTCGGGGGCGTAGGTATGCAAATAGGAATGAAGGATGGGATGGTGACGGTCATTGCACCACTCAAGGGCTCTCCCGCAGAAAAGGCGGGGATACTGAAGGGTGACAAAATCTACCTTATCGACGGAGCGACGACGACAGAAATGACACTTGATAAAGCCCTCTATCTGATTCGTGGCGAAATAGGTAAGTCCGTACACCTCACACTCTTTCGCGAGAAAGAAGAAAAGCCCATTGAGGTGCGCGTAGTGCGTGAAGAAATAAAAGTGCCCACCATTGATACCGAGCGTCGCGAGGACGTTTTCATTATTCGCCTTTACGGCTTTCCCGCCACTGGTGCAGAGCTTTTTCGGGACGCCATTAAAGAATTCGTTGATTCGGGGGCGGACAAACTCGTGCTAGACCTGCGCGGAAACCCTGGTGGATACCTTGAGGTTGCCGTCGACATGGCGAGCTGGTTCCTACCCGAAGGGAAGCTCATTGTCCGCGAAGAAGAAAAAGGTGGTGGGGGAGAGGTGTACCGATCGCGCGGGTACAACATTTTTGGTGAAAAATTCCACATGGTCATCCTTCAGGATGGTGGCTCGGCGTCCGCAGCAGAAATATTAGCAGGGGCACTTTCACAACAAGGGGTCGCGACCCTCGTCGGCACCAAATCATTTGGCAAAGGTTCGGTGCAAGAGCTCATACCTATTACCGAAACCACATCGCTAAAAGTCACCGTGGCACGCTGGATCACCCCCAACGGCATCAACCTCTCTGACGGGGGAATAGAACCTGACGTGAAGGTGGAAATCACCAAAGAACAAGTAGAAAAAGGGGAGGACCCCCAACTCGACAGCGCAATAGCACTCATCCGTTCCGGGAAGTTTCCTGTGTCAAAAACTGCAAGCACAAGTGCGATTACACACTAGGGGAAAACCTTAATTTCCCACTCACGTCTTGCTTCTTCGCTCAATATCCGTATACTGAGTCCCACATCTTAAAACCAACCAGACTTCTCGTTCTGTCTGGGGGATGTCTTATACGAACTAAATACGTATTACTATGAAAGTAATTTTACTATCGGATGTCGCGAAGGTCGGAAAAAAGTATGACATTGTTGACGTAGCCCCTGGGTACGCACGCAATTTCTTGCTTGCAAAGGGTTTGGGAGAAGCAGTGACCAAGATCAACGGTAAGAGGGTCGCGGAGCTCGCAAAGAGACGTGAGGTGGAGAAAAAGAAGCAAAACGAGCATCTCGACCGCTCACTTGCCAAAGTAAAGGGTGTTGTTATCTTACTCAAAAAGGTTGCCAACGAAGAGGGTCACCTCTATGCGGGAGTCACACGTGAGGAGCTCGCACTGGAGCTCGGTACACTGCTCCATGTGGCATACGCCGCAGAGCACATTGTGCTTGAGAAGCCCATCAAGGAGCTCGGTGAATTCACTGTGCAAATAATGGTGGGGACAAGCACTGCGGAGTTTACACTCAAAATAGAGAGGGCCGAAGAAGAAGCGTAGTACAAATAAAAAAGACGGTCCTTTGTGAAAACAAAGGACCGTCTTTTTTATTGGCTTTTCTGAGCCCTAGGCTACCGAGACCATTTTTTTGCTTAGCATGCGTCCATCAAAACGTATTTTTCGTACAGTCTTGTATGTGACTTTTCCCGCTACCATTGAGTAGAGTGTGTGGTCTTTCCCGACCTTCACATTTGTTCCTGGGACGACTCTTGTGCCTCGCTGGCGGACAAGAATATTTCCGACTGAGGCCACCTGCCCGTCGTGAAGCTTCATTCCAAGATATTTTGGATTTGAGTCACGTAGATTTTTTGAGGAGCCTCCTGATTTTTTAGTTGCCATACTGTGTGGTTATGCGTAATATTGTTCCATGAGACTATCAGATACCCTTCAAAAAATCAAGGGATTGCCGGACCTCCCCAAGGATATCTTTGTGCTTCTGGTGATTTTTCTTGTGGGTATTGGGGCATTTCTCCTTGGGCAGGGGTCGGCATTCGAGAAAAAGAGGGGAGGGCAGCTTCGTATTACCCAACAGGAAGAAGAGCCACTTTCAGCCAAGCTAAGTGCCGATAATAGTGCCTACCGGGAGTCAGTGGTGCCACCAAGCCCCACAACCCCAACAAATAGCGACGCTCGAGGTATGTATGTGGGTGCGCGTTCCGGCACGACGTACTATCTTCCGTGGTGTTCGGGGGTAAAACGCATTCGTGAAGAAAATAAAGTATGGTTCGCAACGAAAGAAGCTGCAATAGCAAAGGGCTATAAACCCTCCACAAATTGCAAGGGAATATAACTCGATTCATTGGCTGGCTAGGCACCCATCTCGCCTTACTGGCGCAGTACCCGTTTCCC
>JAYUQK010000099.1:0-7647 GCA_043756785.1 Candidatus Lloydbacteria bacterium
CTATTTCGGAAGCAGAAAACTCTTGCGACCAGTCGTTATCAGGCAAGAACATCTTGTGCAAAGGATTCTCTCTGCGTTACCACCTGAAAGGATGGTATACGAAAATACATTTGAGAGCGAGCACCAAGGAAAAACGGCGTATTCAAAGTTTCAGTTAAACGTCGGCGAAGCACTTCGTTTGGAAAAACAAGAAACAAGGAGTATCATCCCTGATAATCAAAGTTAGCACATGAATTACATTATTTACTGTCGAAAATCTACTGAGTCAGCAGAGCGCCAAGTGCTCTCCATTGAAGCCCAAGAAAGGGAACTTCTAGAAGTCGCCAAAAAGCAGGGATTACGTGTGGTGAAAGTTTTTAAGGAAAGCATGTCAGCAAAAGACGAGGGGCGTCCAGTGTTTATGGAAATGATTAAGTTTATTAAAGGAGGGAAAGCGCAGGGAGTCTTGGTGTGGAAGCTTGACCGCCTCGCACGCAATTTTGTAGATGCAGGATTGATTATGGATATGCTCGGCAAGAAAATCATTTGCGAAATTCACACTTACGAGCGCACCTATCTCCCCTCTGACAACGTACTCATGCCTGCTGTCGAGTTTGGTATGGCGAATCAATATGTACGTGATTTGAGCGTGAATGTGAAACGAGGAAATCGCGAGAAACTTTCACGAGGCGAGTGGCCGAATCATGCCCCTTTTGGATACCTCAATGACAAGGCGACAAAGACCATCGTCATAGACCAAGCAAAGAGAAAATATGTCATTCGTGCCTATGAACTCTATGCTTCGGGAGACCACAGCTATCAAGACATATCTCAAACCTTATATGCTGAGGGTCTTCGTACAAGCTCAGGAAAAAGAGTCTATCGCAATCAAATACACCGCATCATCACAAATCCTTTTTACATGGGGGTCATGGCTCGTGATGGAAAGTACTATCCCGCAAAACATGAGCCGATTGTTTCCAAACTTTTATGGGACACAGCAAAATTCGTTTCGGAAGAAGAATCTCGCCCACGCATGAAAAAACTGTTCTTCCCACTTCGCGGATACCTTCGCTGTGCTTCTTGCAACTGTATGTTTACGGCGTCACTCAAAAAAGGACATCATTACTACTACTGCACCAACGGAAAGCTAAAATGCACTGAACATACAAGGTACATGCGTGAATCCTCTCTTTACCCCCTCGTTGCCGGTATTTTTGACCTACTCCATTTCGATGAGGAAATCATTGAGATTATGTACCAGTCAGCATGTGAACGTTCGTTAAGTAATTTTTCCTATATCGAGAACATTGTGGACACACTCCAGAAGTCGCTAGAATCGCTCAAGGTAAAGGAGGCACGCCTCTTGGATAGTTATCTTGCCGAGCAGATACCGCAAACGCTCTACGAGTCAAAAATGCTCGAAATCGCCAACGAGCGAATCACTCTCGCAAAGCAGATTGCCGATGTCGAACAAAAGAACCCATCACCTGCTTCTACTTTGGAACCTACAAAAAAAGTATTTCTAGACGCAAGCAGAGCCACTAAAGAGTTTTTGGGTGGGGACGATTTGAAAAAACATGAAATCATAAAAAACATACTTTGGAACATTTTACTGAAAGACAAGAATATCGTTGAGTATCAACTTAAAAAGGAATTTGCACCCATAGCAAAATCACCCAAAAAGGGTGACATTGCGACATTGCTGCGGGTCAGGGACTCGAACCCCAATACTTGCCTCCAGAGGGCAATGTCCTACCATTAGACGAACCCGCAATGAATTCGACAATTCATCCATCATACTGAAATCGAGCTATTTTTCAAGTGTATTTTAGAGTATAATTACATGCAATGAAAACATACGAATCCTATGCTGCACTCCTGAAACCCTCGTTTGCGCCACCTCCGTGGATATTTGGGCCAGTATGGAGCGTGCTCTACCTCATCATCGCAGGGTCATTTGGCTATGTTATGTATCTCTTTTGGCTGAAGCGCATCCCTTTTATTGTCCTTCTCCCGTTCTTACTCAACCTCCTTTTTAATTTTATTTTTACCCCACTTCAGTTTGGACTCAAAAATCTTCCCCTTGCATCACTCGACATCCTCCTCGTGCTTGTGACGCTTGCATGGGCAATGTGGGCAATATTCCCCTACGCCAAATGGGTGGTGTACATAAACATCCCCTATTTTCTCTGGGTCGCATTTGCTACGGTACTACAGATCACGATCACGTGGATGAACCGCTAATGCTCCTCTAGCAGCATAGGCGGACTGAATTGGGTCATTCGACTGATTTTTTCGTTACAAGCCTGTCGTGAAGACGTGTATTGCTATATTTGCGTCTTCATATAGAGTATTTTACAGACACCGTTCTACACATACTTGAAAGAAATGAGGTATTCTCATGTTTCAATCCTTCTTTCCGAGACCGATGCTCTTCTTTGGGTCTTTTGTGCTTTGGGCTTCCGCCTGTTTGGCGTTTTGGTTTACCCTGGGGCAGCAGACTGGGGAAGTGCACTCTGTTGGGGAGTGGTTCGGCTTTGTGCACCTCGACTACGGACTACTGGACGCGCTGCAAAAAGAGGCAGCGAAGTTTAGTGCAAAGACTGACCCCGCGCACATCAAGCTCGTGGGTGCTCAAATAAAAGCCATTGAGAGTGCTGCGACATTTTGGGCATATCAATACTTGGTTCCCTGCTACGGCATTTTTATGGGCTGCTGGTATATTGCGAGCTCCCACAAATGGCTCCGGTGGTCACTTTTTGGGTCTGGGGTAATCATTTTCTTCACATGGTTTCTGGTGCAACTCGACGTCATGATCAACGAGTGGTTTGGCGTGTTTTACAACATGATCCAGAAAATGTTTGCCAGCCCAGGGACAGTAGAGAGTCCTGAGTACTATGGACTGCTCACCACCTTTTTCACGATTGCTGCGGTGTTTGTCGTCGTGAGAACGCTAGGAAGTTATTTCATCCAGCACTATAATTTTCGTTGGCGCGAGGCCATGAACGAATATTACTCTGCGAAATGGAGTCGCATTCGTCACATCGAGGGAGCGTCGCAACGTGTGCAGGATGACACCATGCGTTTTGCAGACATCATGGAGGGGTTGGGTGCTGGACTCCTCGATGCAGTGATGACGCTCATCGCCTTCTTGCCAATACTCTGGATGTTCTCAACAAAATACATTTCCGAAATACCGGTCATTGGACCTGTAGCACACGGGCTTGTGATTGTGGCAGTATGCTGGTCTATTGTGGGCACCGTCGTGCTCGCACTCACTGGTTACTATCTACCCAAACTGAAGTACCACAATCAGCGCGTAGAACATGCATATCGCGAAGAGCTTGTGTACGGTGAAAAAGACGTCACCAGAGCACAAGAGATGACCTTGCGTGGACTATTTGACCACGTGCGCACAAACTACTTCCGAATGTATTTTCACTACATGTACTTCAACCTTGTACGATTCAGCTATCTTCAGGCAGGAGTGCTTGTGCCGTATGTCGCGCTTGCTCCAACACTTCTTTCAAAAGAAGCTGTGCTTGCAGGATTCACCTTGGGGGTGATGCAACAAACAGTGCGTGCATTTGCGCGAGTGGAGAGCTCGTTTCAGTATCTCGTCCTCAACTGGCCGACGATTATTGAGATGTTATCGATTCACAAACGACTGAAAGAACTGGATCGCGCAATAAAATAACTATACACTCCCACCTCCATGAGGTGGTTTTTTTACGGCTTTATGAGCCCCAGCTTTTTGAGGCGGGCGCGAATGCCGCCAGACTGACGTTCTAGCAACTCGGCAATACGTGCTGTTTTCATACCCTCTTCAAACATTTTCACGAGGCGGTCCTCCTCATCTTTGCTCCACTTTGCACCCAAGTTTGCGGGCTTTTCTTTTGCTGTCGTAATGTCTATTTCTTTTTGCTTCCTCACGGGAACACCCACACCTAGGCGTACAAGACGAATCTGCTCGTAGGAATACTCCTCATGGAGTTTTTCAAAAATAGGCTTCAGAAATCCTCCCTCCGTCGAAACAATAGCCTCCCGTATTTCATCGACTGCCACAAGGGGCAGTGTGCCAAAAGTTGCCACGTCCAAGGGCGGGAGCTTGCCCGAAAGTGCGAGGTCCTCCAAGTGTTTCACGATGGTCCCTTCGGTCATTTTCCGCATCGCGACAATTTCCTGCAACGTTTTTCCTGTCCGTACGAGCACGAGCGTCTCTTCGTAGGTACTTGGTTTTGGAGCACTACGCTCTTTTGCGGCAATCTCTTTTTTGAGTAGGCATCCACCTATTGCAAGGAGAAAGTTATCATGGAGTTTCGCAATATCAGTTGCGGGCATTTCAAGAAATCCATTCTCTGCTTCTTGGGAGCGCTCACGGAAAGACTGATCGCGCGCGAGCACCAAGGGATGCACCTCGAATGCGCGCTGGTTGATGCCCAAGATGTGCAGCCCAGAAAATGCACGCACGCGCGAAAGCGCGACATACCCCTGTCCATATTCAAATGCACGACTAAGGTCCATCGTCGCCGCATCAAGCGACATCCCCTGACTTTTGTGCACCGTGATGGCCCACGCAAGGCGTAGTGGCACCTGCGTGATGGTCGCGAGCACTTTGCCACTGTCATCCACCGCCCACTCCGACGGAAGTGCCGTGATGAGCTCCCCTTCACGCGTCTCGACAATGGGAAAGTCGCTGTCTTCGTCGAAGCCGACGATGATACCAAGTGTGCCATTTACATAGCCATTCTCGAAGTTATTTTTAGTGAACATTACCGACGCACCCTCTTTGAGCACGAGCTCTTGCGGAGAGAGGCAGCCCTTGATGAGCTGCTCCACGCGGGCGGTACTCCCCTTTGTATTCATAAGAAATATTTTCTCTTCAGCTTCCAGTTTGGCGAGTTCCTGTATATTTTTTTTATCGACGTCGAGGTTGTGCGTGTAGAGCTGAGGGATGTCGGTGGGGTGCTCCCCAGGAGCGACGTGCCGCTCGCCGATGTATTCAAAGACACTGTCCTCGAGCTCGCCGCGACGAATAGCAGCGAGGGTCGAGAGGAATGCGGTGTCTTCTTGGCGGTGCTGCTCGGAGAGATAGCACACGATAGGATTCGCACTCGCCCACGTGCGCGACTCAAAGCAAAACTGCGCACGCTCGCCGCTATTTCTGTCTGCGATTGGGGGGAGTTGAAAAAAGTCTCCCACAAATATCACCTGCAACCCTCCAAATGGCTCGTCACGACGGCGCAGTGTGCGTGTGACCGTCTCCACCATGGAAAGCACGGTACCGTCGAGCATCGATATCTCGTCGATGATGAGCACCTTTGCATGCGTGAGTCGGCGCACCAACGGCTCGTTCGCCCCCATCGCGTCGAGGTCATATTCCGTGAGTGCGCGCCTGATGCCAATACCGCTCCACGAATGTATCGTCATGCCACCTACGTGCGTCGCGGCAATACCGGTGGACGCAGTGATGGCGGGGTTCACTTCGTGCTCACGCAAGTAGCGAATGTACGCATTCACCGTGTGCGTCTTTCCACTCCCTGGCTCCCCAGTGAGAAAAACATTCGCCCCCGTCTTCATAATGGTGAGTGCCGTGTCTTGAGTCATGGGGCAAGCGTACCTGCTTTGTGAAACTCAATCAAGCTACCCTACTGTGGAGCGACTTATTTCTGCAAAAAAAACACACCAAAAGATGTGGTTGCCTGAGATAGTGTTCAACAAAAAAGTACTGCGAACTGTCTGGCAAAGATTTCTGCCTGGGCATACTCGGGGCGGAAGTTTTTCCACGCCTTCGGAATTCCGTCGACACCCACATTTGCACCAATGAGTGCGCCAACGATGGCAGCGTTTGTGTCGGTGTCCCCGCCCGCATTCACTGCCTCGAGGACTCCGTCTTTGAAGTTGTCGGGATGCCGTAAGAAAGTGCCAACAACAAAAGGCATTGTCTCCGTGCAGATAAATCGAGAACCAAAGTGCTGCAGTAAGTCTTCTCTGAATTCCATGTGGCTTTGCACCTCACGAAGCGAATGCGCAAGCACGCGATCCTTGGGGAGGACATATCGGCCCTCGAGTTGGTCGACGTAGTGGGCGATCTCCGCGATCTTGACCCGCATGCGGTCGGAAGAGGAGGCACTCCCCTTCACTGTGTTTTCGATAATGAACATGCCGATCGCGAAGGCACTGATCCACGCTCGCGGGTCACTGTGCGTAATAGCGCCAAGCTGCCGCGTATCGCGTGCAAAGTTCTTCCACACACCAAACTCCTCAGTGCCTCGTTTTTTCCACAGCGCCGCATAATAGAGCGCGAGCGGGGCAATCTTCATGATGACCCCGTTGCCAAGCCCCGTACCCGCTTTGTGTTCGGGTGGAGAGTGTCCATTGCGCGCCCCATTGATGATATCTTGGATTGCAGACATAGAACCCTTGCCCCAGCCAAAGGTCGTGGTTCTCAATGCATCAACATGCAGCCGGATAGCAACGCTACGGTCCCAACCATTCGCTAGGACCAGTGACGCTGCCACAACGCGGGTCAGCTGCCAATCGTCCGTGGTGTCGCCACGCTTCATATTTTTTGTATCTTCGTTCCGCAGTTGAATAGGGTCAAGAAATGCGGTGACTCCGTGGGGTCCGACTTTTTCGACGATCGCTCTCTGCGTCATTGTCTCGACGGGCATGCCGAGGGCGTCGCCGAGTATAACACCCAGCAACGATCCATGAATTTTTTTGAACATGTGCGCTCCTTGATAAATCTCGCTTCTGTATATCACGCAAGAATCAGTAGGACAAGAGGACTCTTCTGGGCCATGTATTTGCTTTTTGAGAGAGTGCGGGCCGCGGCGACGAGAGTCCTGAGTCAGGGGGCAACAATACGTGGTTTCTCCAAATGATTCAACCTGAGTACCCAAGACATGGTGAGCGTCTATTCTGGTGGACTATGCTGTATCAAGATGCTAACTTATGAGCAGATATTTTCTAGGGGGAGTAGCATGTTACAAACCGAAAAGCTCAATCCCGCGGAATGCGCCAACGCACTGCGGGGACTTCCGGCTTGGGTCTGCCTGGGCAGGGCAACTGAGATTCTGCGACTCGTTTTTGAGATTCCCGGGAATCCAGACCTCGACGCCCACGTTAAGTTCATTGTTGAACATGGACTCCCACCAGTTGATTTAGCACTGACACGTCAATTCCGTGGATACACGAATCCAAGTGCACTCACAATAATTGCCCTGTTTCCAAGTGGCGCAGTGAGAACGATCGGCAACGTCACAAGCATTGCCAGTGGCCAGGCGACAGCAGCCCTATTCGACTACTTGAGCTTACTCGATCCCGACGACACCGCCACGGATACACAGCCTGGTGAAAAAATATCGGGTAAACTGCTGATACTCGCAGCAGCAATCCAATAAGTTGGCGAAAAACACAAAACCACGAATTCGTGGTTTTTCTTTCTCACGGGAGGGTTTACCACACTTCCCAGAACTCTCGATTCGCGCCCTCTCTCAAGCGAGGGTTTTCTTCTTTTGAAAAACCTTGCGGCGACTTTCTTCTCCAAGCGAGGAGAGCGTCTGTTTCGGGGACTCCACAGGCATGGAGCTCGGTCTTGTCATAGTGCATTTATACTTGACAAGTCCGCGCCGAGGACTGATTCGTCATCCGCAGGAGAGT
>JAYUQK010000100.1:0-7548 GCA_043756785.1 Candidatus Lloydbacteria bacterium
CGTCCTCACTGGTGGTGAGAATGATGACCGGGATATGTTTTCCCCAATCCTGCTTCCGCAGTTCGTCGTACATTGTCATTCCGTCCATGATTGGCATGATAACGTCCAGCACGATAAGGTCGGGACTGGTTTCTTTAGCGGAAGAAAGGCCGTTTCTACCATTTGCTGCATCGTAGACGAGGAATCCTGTTTTCTTGAGCGCGTCATGCAGCATCGTCCGCAGTAGTGTGGAATCCTCAACAATGAGTACTTTTTTGACCATGAACGTATTATAGAGGTTCTTCCTCTAATTGAAAGCGTGACCGGTGTGGTGGAACGAAAGCAGTTTGCTCTATATAATAGAGCGAGTTATGGCAAAGCCCATCATCTTTGGAGACAGAATAGAGATCACCTACAACCTCGGCAAGGAGAATGAGTTTCGTGCCAACAAAGGAGCGACCGTGGAGATCTACGATCAGGAATATATCATTCTGTTCGGTCCTTCAGGCTGCGGCAAATCGACCCTCCTTTATTGTATGTTCGGCGTCCTGGAGCCGTCGGCGGGGAAGATGTATGTGAATGGTGAAAGTATTTATGATTTTTCCCCAATGCAGATGGTGCACTTTCAAAGAAAGACCATGGGTATCATGTATCAGTCTTTCAACCTCATTCCCTCTATTACTGTGCTCGACAATGTCGCACTTCCGCTCATCTTTGACGGCGTGGAACCAGGGGAGAGGTATGAGCGTGGCATGGAGTTGTGCCGTCGTTTCATGATAGACCATGTGGCACACAAGCGGCCGACACTCCTCTCTGGAGGTCAGCAGCAGCGTGTGTCTGTCGCGCGCTCTTTGGTGAACGACCCGCAGATACTCATTGCCGACGAGCCGGTGGGAAACCTCGACTCTATCACGGCAGCGCAGGTTATGAACACACTTGCAGAGATTAATGAAAAAGATAAAAAGACGGTTATTCTCGTGACGCACGATGCAAAATATTTGCCGTACGCACACCGCATCGTCTACATGGCTGACGGAAAGATCGAGCGCATCGTACCTAATCCCGAAAAGAAACAGATTCTAAAACTCGCCCCTGGCACCACTATTGTCACAGAGATTGAGCAGATCGCCCGTATTTATCCATACGACTCGCCAAACGAGTTGCAGGTGAAAAGTATCGTCAACTATCTTATCGAGGAGCTCACATTTGATCAGATCACTCGCCTCCAGAAACTCACCGAAGCGGTTATCTCTGGGCGCATGGACGGCTCATCATATCTACACACACTTTTAGCAGACTATGAATCTGGTGGGGTGGGGCTTCCTGTTGCGCGCGCGACGGAGATGGCGGGGAAGTTAATGTCCGTCGTCGAACATGCGCTCGACATTCAGCGGTACCGCAGGGGGAAGGGGACGGGCATCACGCAGGTGCGCAACATGGAATTCATCAACCGCATCGCCGAATTCGTGGCGGGGCAGTTTCAGCTTTCGCTCACCCCACCGCAAAAGTCGCATTTTGAAGATTGCATTGCGCAGCGTATTGGCGGGTTTACGAAGCGCGATGAGTTTACGACGCAGATAGAAATGGCCACAGGAGAGGGAGGTGTGGGATTGAACAGGAAGCAGAGCTTTGATGTGACGAGGTTGATTGAGAAACTGATAGCCCTAGGCATACCCCGCACCGGCGAATCCCACCACTAGCGCAACTTCCAATTTGGGCGCATTTCGGCGTTGTCATCAGCAAGCGGTTCGGGGGACATACTCAAAGTATGCCCCCTCGAACACGCATGCCTCGACGCCACCGAACTGCATCCCAAATTGGAAGTTGCTCAAAATAGATTTTTTTCTGCATCAAAAATACTAGGGGATGTACCTGAGCCGTACATCCCCGCAAACACTTTCGTCTCGAAAAAATCGAATTGCGACTAATTTTTCTTAGTGGTACTCAACATTAGAAAAATGAAGTACTCCTGTGGTGCATCTAGATTGTGAAAGTTTTTTAAACACACAAATCTTGCGGCTTTCTTTTTTCTGCACCAACCTTTGACTTGCGTAAGTAATAAAACCGCCCCCATGGCGGTTTTTTGATGGTGCATCAGAGGAGAGGGTGGTAGTAACAAGTCGGTCCGCGGACAAGAGTGCTACGAAGTACTTCCTCTCTACGTTGCTGACACGCAAAAATTGCTGTCGCACGCTTGGCCGCCCAGCACCCGTTGGGGTCTCCAGAGTATCGAGCACTCCAGCCGCACTCATCGTCGCCCGTGACGTTCATCCGATCAAGCCGCATTTTTAGTTTTGCAAAAAAGTTCATTTTTACTGTCTTCTAAAAATATGTTTCGCCGGAGCTGTTGATGCTCACGTGCTCGGGGATAAAACCCGTTTTACGGAGGATGCGAGAGAGACTTGTCATTGTCGGTCCCGTGGCAGATGCAAGTGCTGGCTCTATGTGTGTGCCGTCGGCTGCAAGGGCATAAATCACACCCCGCTTACCCGAGTTTCCTTTCCGTCCGCCACCAATTGCGCCGTTACCGCTTTTGCGATACGGCTTGATGATGACAACGCGCCGAAGCGATGTCCTTTCTTTGCCCATGCGAGCTCCTTTTTGGTGAGGGTTTACAATCCAAATAAAATATATTATAGTTTTCTTATCTTGTCAAATAAGAACACAATCAAAGAGATTTCGAGCGCACAGAAGGAGCCTGCGTGGGTGCTTTTGTGGCGCGAGCAAAGGCTTTTGGAGGCTGAGGCGTTACCCAAATCCATCAAACATGGCATTGGTATTTCTGCGCTTTTTCCTGAAACAGAGTCCGACTATTTCGGTACTGCCGAGTATCATGTGGATGCTTCGCGTGGGCTTGAGATTTATACTTGGAGTGAGGCCACGACACAGGAGGAGGTCGAGCCAATATTGCGCGGACTTATGGAGAGTGACTTTTTCCCCGCTGCAAAAGACTTTTTCCGTGGGCAGGCACAGGCGCTCTTTCGCTCTGGGCTCGTGGTGTATGTGCAGCCCAACATGAAAGAGGATGGTACGTTTGTCACCGAGCAGCTTACACTTGATACCATCGTACCTGACTCTTCCTCCGCAGATATTATTGTCGTGATAGTAAAAGAGGGGGCGTGGTTTGAGTTTGTGAGCAGTGTCACTGGTGGTGGAGCGGGGAGCGTGCATGCGCGCACACTCGTTGTGCTTGCGGAGTCTGATGCGACGGTACGCATCACCCAAGAGGACTCGCTTACCTCAGGTGCGATGGTGATGCATGCGTCGCGTGCGGTCGTCGCCTCACACGGAAAAGTAACATGGCGCGAAGTATTGCTTGGCAACCAGCTCATCTCCTCGATTACGGAAAACTTGCTCATTGGTATTGGTGCGCGCGTAGAGGTGTTGCAGGGGGTCGTTGCGCCTCTTTCCTCCGTCTTCGACGTCGACGTATCTGCACAGCATATTGCCGACGAAACTCATTCGACCATCAAGACTGCAGGGGTGGGGAGTGGCAGTGCGCGCATTCTTTATCGTGGGCTGGTGGACATGAAAGACGGGGTACACAAGGTGGAGGGGGCACAAGAGGCGAAGTTTCTCGCGCTTTCACCAAAAGCAAAAATAGATGCGATACCCTCGCTCGACATTGCGTCCAACGACGTCACCTGCGCACACAAGCTCTCCATTTCCCATGTGCGGGAGGGGGATACGTTCTACCCGAAGCTCCGAGGACTTTCCGACGAAGAGAGTCGCTCACTTTTCCTCGAAGGACACTTTGCATACGTGTTTAGTGGGGAAGAAAACGAAGATATGATGAAAAAAATCAGCGAAACGCATCTATTCCAAGGGGTACCATTGGAAATAAGACCATAATGATTGATATTACGCAAATACGCAAAGACTTTCCGCAATACACGGGGAATACCGGAGAGCCTTTTGTGTACCTCGATAATGCGGCGACCTCACTTGCGCCCATTTCCGTACTCGACGCGGTGGACGTGTACTACAAAACTTATCGTGCAAATGTGCATCGGGGGATATTTACAGAGGCGGTGCGTGCGACCGAAGCATACGAAAATGTGCGCACCAAGGTAGCAGCATTCATTGGTGCAGCATCACCCAAAGAAGTTATCTTTACTGCGGGTGCGACAGACTCCTCCAACATGCTTGTGCGCATGCTCGAAGAGTCTCTAATGCTGAAGGGAAAAAAGAACATTGTGACGACTGCGATGGAGCATCACGGTGCTTTTGTGCCACTGCAGCAACTCACAAAGCGCACTTCGGCTGAACTGCGCATAATTCCCATACTCGGGTTGGAGCTTGATTATGTAAAGGCAGAGGAGCTCATCGACGAGGAGACTGGCATCGTCTCTGTTATCTTGGCTTCGAATGTAACGGGGGCTATCAACGACGTGCGGCGTATTGTAAGCGTGGCGCACCAGCATGGGGCAGTCGTGCTGGTGGACGCAACCGCGGCGATGGGGCATATGCTGGTGAGCGCTGGACTACTTGGTGCTGACGCACTTTATTTTTCGGGACACAAAATGTTTGCGCCGACGGGCGTGGGTGTACTTTGGGTAAAGACGGAATTACTCGAAACACTCACTCCGTCACAATTTGGTGGGCATATGATCGCGCATGTGGGAAATAGCAAATCCGAATGGGCACCCATACCAGAGCGTTTTGAGGCGGGCACAAAAAATATCGGTGGAGTGATTGGCCTTGGTGCTGCGATAGATTATCTTAATCAGTTTCCTCTTGCTGATATACGCAAGCACACCGCAATGCTCGCATTTTATGCGATACACAAATTGGAACAGATAGAAGGTGTGCATGTTTTTGCATCATGTGATTCAGCAAAAAACATTGGTATCGTGAGTTTCAGTGCAGACTTTGCGCACCCGCACGACATTGCCGACATCCTCGCACGCGACGCCGTCGCAGTGCGCGCTGGGCACCATTGCGCGATGCCGCTGCATGAGGCGCTTGGTGCCCCCGCCACCATCCGCGCAAGTTTTCATGTCTACAACACCAAAGCAGACGTGGATGCGCTCGTGGAGGGAGTAAAGAAAGCACAACAAATTTTTTCCCGAGTACAATAATATGGACCCGCTGTACCAAGAACACATTCTCGAGCACTACAAACATCCGCATAACCGGCGACTGATGGAAGGCTATGATGTGAAACAAAGAGGAGAGAATATCTCTTGCGGGGATGATCTCGTGCTCTACTTAAGGTGGGACGGTGAAGTGCTTCGGGACATTTCCTTCGAGGGTTTTGGTTGTGCAATTTCCCAGTCTGGAGCATCCATGCTCACGGACAAAGTGAAGGGTATGCCTAGGACTGCCCTAGACAGTTTTACTGAAAAAGATATGTATGAACTGTATGGCACGGTCATCTCTCCACAGCGCGAAAAGTGCGCCCTCCTCGCACTTTCGACGCTCCACGCTGCGGTGAAAAAATAAGAAAGCTAGGACTTTACATAGTTACGTTAAGGCATGCGGTCGCACGTCTTAGCGTAATTTTTTTGTATACCGAATGTATGCTGAAGTTGGAGGCTGTGGGTAACGTGAAGGGTAGTTGTCATTCAAATTTTCTTGTGATAGACCGAGTGTAGCAGTTTGCTCGTTCTTCGTTAACTACTGAGGAGGTTCTATGACACCTAAAAAAATCGTGGTTATTGGTGCGGGGCACAATGGTCTCGTGGCAGCAGCATACCTCGCGAAGGCGGGGCATAAGGTGACGGTACTTGAGTCTGGGAGCATGGTGGGTGGTGCGGCATCGACCGACACCACCACATTTCCAGGGTTCAAGATTTCTACCGCATCGTACTTGAATAGTCTTTTTTTGCCAGAGATCGTAAGCGACCTCGACTTGAAAAGATTTGGGTATGAGGTGTTGCGGCGCGACCCGTCTTCCTTTACCCCGCTTCCCGATGGAGTGCAGTCGCTTCTCTTGGGGCCCGATATGGCCTTCAATAAACGTGAGATTGCCAAATTTTCACAGAAAGATGCCGAGGCATATCCGCGCTACGAGCATGCACTCGGGGGGCTCGCAGACTGGACATCAAAATTGATGACCATGACGCCGCCAAATATTCCGCCGCGGAACTGGCGTGATGTGAAAAATCTGGGTGCGTTTATGCGGCATGTATTTCGCCTCAACCCCCTGCAGATGCTGCGCATGGCGACACTGCTCTTTCGTAACCCTGCTAACTATCTGGACTCATGGTTTGAGTCGGATGTGCTAAAGGCGACGCTGCTTACTGACGCGCTCATTGGTGCGACAAAGCTTAGTGGCTACGTCTTGCTCCATCATGTGATGGGGGAGGCAGGTGGTGCACGCGGAGTGTGGGGCTACCAGCGCGGTGGGATGGGTGGCGTGTCGCTCGCCCTTTTAGGTGCATGTAAGGAGCTCGGTGTAGCCATAGAACTCGAGACAGAGGCACTGCGCATTCTCACGGTTCGGGAAAAAGGTGTTTCTGGGGTTCATGCAAAACACAAGCCGAGTCGGAACGACAGGCGCATAAGGGAGTTTTTCCCCGCCGACATCGTTGTGTCTGCAGTAGACCCGAGTGCGACGTTTGGTACATTGCTCACCGCGGGCAGTGTCGACGCGAGTGTGTGCGAGCGCGTACTTGCGCGCGACACACAGAGCGCATCGATGAAAATCAATCTGACGCTTTCAGGATTGCCCGATTTTAGGGCGATGCCGGGTACCGTGCCGGGCCCACAGCATCAGGGTACGGTCCACATTGCCCCGTCCGTCTCGTTCATTGGTGATGCGCTCATGGATCTCAAAAAAGGTTGCCCGTCTTCCCGTCCCATCCTCGAGCTGACTATCCCAAGTGTAGTAGACGACAGCGTCGCTCCGAGTGGTGCTCATGTGATGAATATTTTTCTTCAATTTGTGCCATATGATCATCCATTCGGAGACTGGCAAGAAGAGAAGGAGGGATATTTCCAAAACGTGGTCGTACCGCTTTTGCGCGAATACATTTCAAACATTGACGATATCATTGTGGGTGTGCAGATTTTGACCCCGCAAGATATCGAACGTAAATTTGGGATGGCCGGCGGTAACATCTTCCATGGAGGTATGGGGCTTGGTGCGCTGTTTTCCTTGCGACCCATTCGCGGCATGGCGGACTATCGCACGCCGGTAAAAGGCCTCTACCTTTCAGGGGCGGGCACGCACCCAGGCGGAGGAGTCACTGGTGCATGTGGATACAACGCCGCCCGCGAAATCCTCCTCGATATCGGTTCTTAATTTTTTACGACAACCCTGCAATATTTGTGGGGTTGCTTTTTTTTGAAATATAGTGTGTAATGCACGGACAAATATATGAATGAATTACGGGTAGAAAATCTGAGTGTAGAGACAAGTGGAAAAACCGTCGTTGCCGGTGCTTCTTTTGTGCTTCGCAGAGGGGAGGTCCACGTACTTATGGGTCCCAACGGCTCTGGAAAGTCCTCGCTTCTGAATGCCATCATGGGGCATCCCAAATATCAGATTGTGAGCGGGGAGGTCATCCTCGACGAAGAAAACATTACCATGCTTGCGACAGAAAAAAAGGCGCGTGCAGGAAT
>JAYUQK010000101.1:0-2825 GCA_043756785.1 Candidatus Lloydbacteria bacterium
CCAGAACGCCTCCACGACAAGACTCTCCGGTGCCAACCTCACCCTCTGTACGGGCAACAACTTCCTCCAGTGGTCGGCAGGACTCTTTGGCTGTGCGGCAGGCGGCGGCTCACAGACACCGTGGGCACAAAACATCAATGCTGCCACATTCTCACTTTCAAACGTGGGCTCATTGGACGCCACATCCTCGGTCATGACCCAAGCCACCAGCACCAACCTCTTTGCAACCTCGCTGACGGCCACCAACGCAAACTTCACCTCGGCAACCTCGACGAACTTGAACGTCTCCTCCCAATTTGTGGCCACCGGAGCCACGAGTACTCTCAACGGCATCAAACTCTCCGGTGGCTGCTACCAGAACACCCAAGGCAAGTGTGTGGGCTCGGGTCGTGACGGCACATATATCGTGGCCGCACGTAACTCTACAAACGCCGCCTTCGCCGACTACCAAACCGACTTCTCGTCTGACGACACGGAAATCAACGCTGCCCTCCAAGCCGCATACGCCTCTGGCCGTGGCGGGAAGGTATACCTCCTCGAAGGTGACTACGTCATGAGTACCGGTGCAGGGGACAAGATCCAGATGGCAACCTCCACCTCCCTCATTGGTCAAGGTGTCTCCACCCGCATCTTCTTGGCCTCATCCACCAATGCCTCCGCGAACATCATCAGCGCGAACTCCCTCACGGGCGTCACCATCGCGGACCTGTTTATCGACGGCAATGCGCCAAGAAACTCAGGACTGCAGACTGGTATCGAATTCAGATTTGTTGCATCTTCAACTATCCGCAACGTTACCGCGTCGGGGACGAGGTACTACGGGATTGTGCTCGATACTTCATCAGAAAATACGCTCGCTGCAAATACGTTGAAAAGTAACCTGAATGGGGGTGCGTTACTCTACGGCTCATTTAATAACTTGCTGACGGGTAACGCGATGAACGGTAACTCGCAGAATGGACTTCATTTTAATGGGTCATATAGAAACTCAGTGGTGGGGAATACGATGAACAATAACGGTGACTCGGGAATTTATCTTGTTTTCGCCCCTACGAATTACAATACCTTTACCGGCAACACCGTAAGTAACAACATTACGAATGGAATTTTAATGGACTCTGTCACGAATAACTCTTTTACGGGAAATACTTTTTCCAGCAATGGTGCGTATGGTGCCTATGTGTACTTTTCTTCAAGGAACACCCTCACTGCAAACGCTTTTTATGGTAACGGCCACAATGGAGTCTTCCCCTCAATTCGCGTTGAATCGGCTGACGACAACACCATCTCCAGCAACAACATCCAAGCAACTTCTACCGACCCACTTATTCAAGTCTTCGACGGAGTCTCCGACCGCACCTACATCACCGGCAACTCATACACCAACACCGAGACGAGTCTTTTCGTCTCCGACGCTGGCACCGCAACCCGCTACTCACAATGGGACCGCATCACCTTAAGTACGCTAGGCCAGATGGCATACAACCTCCTCTCCATCAACGCCTCCTCCAGTACGAGCACGATAAACATCATCCAAAACGGCTCGGGCGCGTTAGCGCGTTTTGGCGTCGCCACCTCCACTCTCTTCCTCTTTGATGGTGATGGCACCTTCACTTATGGAAGGTCGACGGGGACTGCAGCGACCGCGACAAACTTGTGGTCGAACTCCTTTGTCTCCGCACTCGCCACCTTAGGCTCCGCCACCTCCTCAAATCTTTTCTCGACCAGCTTGATGGCCACCAATGGGAACGTCTCGAACGCGACTAGCTCGAACTTCTTCAGTGCGTCCTTGGTGGCCTCCCTAGCCAACATCACTGCAGCGACCTCCACCAACTTCTTCGCCTCCCAAGGTATCTTCACTCGCGCATCATCGACACAAGCCACCACCACATACCTAAACGTCGGAGGCCAGCTCACCTTAACGGGTGGCACCACCACGGGAGTATCAAGCATCAACTTGACGGGTGGCTGCTTCGCCATCAACGGCACGTGTCTTGCCACCGGTGGCGGTGGTGCATCCTCCGGTATCGCTGGTACCATCCAATTTTCCAATGGCTCATCAGGATTCGCGGGCGACGCCACCAACTTCTTCTTCGATAACACCAACAAGCGCCTCGGCCTCGGTACCTCCTCTCCATACGCCACCCTCTCCATCACCGGTCGTGGTACATCCTCACCACTTGTCGTCGCCTCTTCCACTGGCTCCACCATCTTCGCTATCGACACCCTCGGCCGCGCACTCTTTGGTACCACCACTGATGCGAATATTTTCCTTGGAGGAGGATCGACCTCAACAGACCTCTCGTATCGTGGACAACGCAATGTGGCACTTGGACAAGAAGCACTCTCATTTATTGCAACCTCGACCTACGAAAATATCGCGATTGGATACCAAGCACTCTACGGCTCATCGACTTCGCTTATGACGGGGGTCTACAATGTGGCTATTGGAAGTTATGCGCTGTACTCGAACACCACCGGCTCCTTCAACACCGCAAATGGCTACAACTCCCTCAGCAGCAACACCACTGGCTCCAGCAACACCGCAAATGGCGGCAACTCCCTCTCCAGCAACACCACGGGCACCCAAAACACCGCAAATGGCGCCTACTCTCTCTTTCAAAACACCACCGGCTCCAGCAACACCGCAAATGGTTACCAGTCCCTCTTCTTCAACACCACCGGCTCCCAAAACACCGCAAATGGAGACCAATCCCTCCACTCCAACACCACCGGCGCCCAAAACACCGCAAATGGCTACGGCTCTCTCCTCTTGAATACCACTGGGTCCCAAAACACCGCAAATGGCCGCTCCTCCCTCTTCA
>JAYUQK010000102.1:0-7452 GCA_043756785.1 Candidatus Lloydbacteria bacterium
GGGTTAAACCACATTCACTTGCAGTATTTACAATCATAATCTTTTTTCCTTTTAGGCTGGCAAAGTCAAATTCCTTACCGTTAATATCGGGAACTTTAAAATCGTGAATTGTTTTTGTTGCCATTGTTGTTGCAGTTGGTATTGGTGTTACTTTTTCAACCTTTGTTTCAGCTATTGTTTGCTTATTTGACTCAAGCGGCTCGGCCTCTATCGGCTCATTGGAATGCATGAACCCGTCCGAGACTCTAGTGGGCGCCAAAGCCTCCTTGGTATCAGCTCCCAGAACGGTAGCTTCGTAATTGCGTGCGAGAGTGAGCGCAACGGCGTCCCATGGCTTCGTACAGACGGATTCGTTTTTCTGGGCCCGAAAGCTTGATTTATTAGTTCCTAAATTTCGTCAGTTCACTATTTTGACCTCCTCCGCCCTCGCGGAGGATTTTTTATTGCCGCTACTTTGCTGTAGGTGCTTCGATGACGAGGCCGAGGATTGTCTTTACATTTTCAAATGGGTAGGCTCCGTTGAGGGGGAGTTGCTTGCCCGTCTTTCTGTTCCAGACGATAGAGTACGGCGTACCGCGTACACCAATGTTCGCGCCATCCTCGAAGTCTTTGTTCACACGGGCCGCATGCCTCCCACTTGCAAGGCACGCATTGAACGCTGCTGCGTCGAGGCCCACCGCCGTGGCAATTTTCGGAAGCTCCGCTGCGTCGAGGCTGTTGTTAGCGGGGGTGATTTCGTATAGACGGTCGGTATATTTCCAAAATGCTGCATTGCCCCCAAGCTCGCCAGCACACTCAAGCGCTTCCGCCTCCTTGCGTGCCTTTGGGTGAAGCTGGTCGAGAGGGAAGTGGCGATAGACCCACGCGACTTGGCCTGACTTGCCGTACTGGTCCATCACCTTTAGCATCGTCTCGTGGAAGCGCTTACAAAATGGGCACTCAGTGTCGGAGTACTCGATGATGAGAACGTCGGCGTTTGGGTTCCCGAGTACGTGGTCGGTTTCTTTGAGTGCGAGGATTTCGACGGGTGCTTGGTCGGTGTCCGCTCCTGCTTGCACGCGCGAAGGGGCCTGTGCGACGTCGCTTGGCACAACGGCCTTTTTTTCTGAAAAGACTATTGCTCCGGCGACCAAGAGCCCCGCGAAAACGATGGCAATAGGAATACTCAAGTTATCACCCGCTTTCTTTTTTGCGGCAGTGGTTGCGTGCCCTGCTTTGTGCTCGTGTTGCTCATGTTCCATAGTGTCGTGCGTGATGAATGACTAAATTTATAGTGAAAGTATAGCATGCCTCTATCGACTAGGAATCTGTTGACAAATAAATAGTTTTATGAATAATTCGTACAGCCCTGTTTTGTTTATATGTACGTAAGGAATCTTTATGAGTTGCCCCAAACCAGTTTCTGAAACGCCTTCGCCGCCAGCCGCCCTTGGTGATGAAGCCGAATTTTGCGTTCTTTGCTCTCGTAAACTTGGCTTCTCATCCCTTTTGCATATCAACTCGCCTGTGCGCCAAGAAGGCGGTGCCTATTACGTCGAGGGTGGTGGGCAAGTGTGTGCTTTGTGCGCCGTGAAGTAGGTGTGGAAATATTATATCCCGCCGCATTATCAATGCGGCTTTTTTGCACCACAGGGGACGAACTTCTGTAGTTTGTTGCTTATGTGGCACTACACTATATAGTATGTATCTATGCAGAGAAACTCTAAACCCAAGAAGAAGTCAGGAAAACTCGCTCTTCCTCCAAAGACGACAAAGCACTATAAGCCCCACACCGCATCGGGTACACGCGTGGAGTTTCGTCGTGGAATAAAGGGGACAGACAACATCCTCTTTGACGGCCGGCCACAAGTGGCATTTGTCGGGCGCTCGAATGTGGGGAAGTCCTCGACGATCAACGCCATCCTCGGAGCCGTGGTGGCACGCACCAGCTCGACCCCAGGGAAAACACAGGAAATAAACTTTTTTGAGGTGGGCGGAAAGGGGTATTTTGTCGACCTCCCAGGCTATGGCTACGCACGGATGACGGACGAGGCACAAGAAAAGATTCGCAAGCATATTGCGTGGTATATCACTGGAGGGGAGGCAAAGCCCAAGCTCCTCGTACTTATCCTCGATGCGCGCGTGGGGGCGACCGAGCACGACCGCGAGCTCATTACGCTTGCAAGGCAGGAGGGGCACCCGCTACTCATCATCGCAAACAAGATAGACAAACTTTCTGGCAACAATAGGCCAAAGGCGATGGCGAATCTCGTTGAGGAGTTTCCTGACGCCGACATCATCCAGTTTTCCGCAGCAAAAAAAAGAAAATGTGACCGAGGTGCGGAAGTTCCTCTTTGGAATACTTGGTGTAAAGTAGCTGCACCCACTAGAGACTGTGCATAACTTCTTGCACGTTTTCGCGCACACTCCTGTATAATACGTTTACGTTTTACGTATGACGTATCAACCGCACGACACATCGATAGGGGGGAAAATTAGTATCATCACGACACTCGTTGGCGTGAGCGTACTTCTCTTGGCGCTCGTCATCGACATACCAAGTGCACGCACTGCGCTTGCAAATAATGCGACGACGTCCGTCACGGTGCTCAATACTCCCCCACAGTGGAACAGTCTCTATGGTGACGCACAGGAGAGCTCAGGCTCGTCAACTTCGACCCCAACCAATTCTGGCTCGATAATCACATGGCTCGCCTCCGCGACGGACTCCTCCAATGACAACTACTACCTGCTTATTTGTAAGGCTGCAATAGCGGCTGTGCCCCTAAATGGTGGTGCACCAGAGTGTGGTGGTGGCATCGCCAACCGCTGGATTCGCTCTGCTGCAGTTGCCTCTAACGCCACAGCGACTGCCGCAACGACGACGACAGAGGGAACAGGGTCACAGTTTCTTGCTGAATTTAACAACTGGTTTGCCTATGTGTGCGACGGCAACGCGGTGGGTGCAGCGTGCAACCCAACTCCAAAGTCGGGAAGTGGGACGACTGGTTCGCCCTTCGTCGTCAATCATCGTCCGACATTCACGTTTTTTGTCGACACGTCTCCCGCAAACCCCGGTGCAAGTGTTTCATGGTATGCGACCTCCTCTGATACAGACACTTACCAGGGCACTGCCACAGATACCGTCCAGCTCTTTGTGTGTAAGCTCGCAGACTTCACTGGTACTGCATGTGGACCAGGGGGCGCATGGGGTACATCTCCATTTGCCACTGCGACACCGACAACAACTGCGACGCTCGCCAACCCAGAGCCTGATGGAACATTTGGTGCATACGGGTACGTCGTCGACGCACATGGCACACACGCAGCAAGTGGTGGCGCGCAGGGGACGAACAGCTCTATCGTCATCAATAACGTTAACCCGTCGATAGCGGCTGCATCGGTGAGCTTGCTTGACACCGACGGTGTGGGCAACCTCACGCTCACGGGCATCGCTACGCAGACACCCGGATTTAGCGTGCAATACACCGTGACCGACCAAAATAGTTGCCGTACAGCATCGACTACAAATGAGATTGCTTCTGGGCTCATCAACGTCTACCGCTCAGGCATCACACAGTCGGGATGCTCTCAGTCCTCACAATACAATGCAAATAACTGCTATCCTGGTGGTGCTGCGACAACGTCGATTGCTTGGTCTATGGTTTGTACCGCCTCCTCTACCTCTTGTCTTGGTACCTCAGATTCTGATCAAATTTTTACCTGCACATTCCCGCTTTGGTATATTGCTGACGCAACAGATGGCAACGGAGTGCCGCTCACAGACCCTACATTTTTTGCACAAAACTGGCTTGCTTCTGCGCAAGCGGGCGACAACAACGCTGCCTCAAGCTCACTTGTCGAGGCGACGACAGGAACCGACCTCACGAGCTTCTTGGCTTACAATGTCTCCACGACAACGATTGCCTACGGAGGATTGCAGCCTGGGCAAGATACGGGTACGGTGGGTAATACCGTACTCGACCGCACTGATGTCCTCGCTGCGGGGAATGTTGGACTCGACGAGACACTTTACGGCGTAGATATGTGTCCAGGCTTCCCCTCTGCGTGCTCGGGAAATGCCACATCAACGATTCCCGTAGGCTCACAGCGCTACGCTACCTCCTCTATTGCCTACGGAACAGCAATATCGCTTCTCGTGAATCCTGGCGCCTCATTCCTCACCCACATTCCAAAGTCCACTTCCACCTCAACTCCAAGCCAGGTGACGACACACTGGGGTATTGCAGTACCAGCAGCCATAACACTTTCAGGGGACTACTTAGGACAGAATACTATCCTCGGTATTATCTCTGAGCGCTCCTTCTGGTAACAGTTTCTCGTAAATTTGGCGTACTTCAAATTTTTCTGCATCAGGAAGTTTGAAGGACATACGATGAGTATGCCCTCGCAAACATTCCTGAATTGAAAAATTTGAATTACATCCAAATTAACAAGAAACTGAGAGATGGCATTCCATCAAAATTTGAAAGTTTTTGATGGAGTAAATTGGACGTACTGCAAATTTCTACATCAACATGAGTATCATTCCCGTGGAGTAGAAAATCGAAATTGGAATCTAGCCTGAGATAGCAAACACAACATTTATTTTTTTCAGAGCGGAGACAATGTACCACTGCGAGAACTTGCGCAGGGAGAGGCGAGCATGCTCAACCCATTATTTCATTTTCTCGAGAGTGAGTGGTTTGCCTTTTGAGAGACTACGCAGCCTGGCGAGGCGGAGTCTGAGCAAAAATTTAGCAGAATTTTATGCGTGCTCTCAAAAGGCAACCCCGAGCGGAGCCTTATCCACCGCTCATCCCCAACTTCCTCACTTGCCACAAGGTGTCTTTGTGTCGACATGTTACAATATTGAGGCCCTATTATTATGCACATCATGCACAGAAAGCGAGGGATATTTTTCGGCATTTTACTCGTCCTTTTTGGAGGAGGACTCACGAACACTGCGTTCGCGGGTTTTGGTATTACTCCGCCATATGTGCACAACGATACACTCCGCCCCGGAAGTGAATATTCCCAAGAAATAATCATTGTGCGGAGCGACCCCGTCGAGGACCTCTCTGCGGAGCTCAGTCTCAACCTCCCTGCCATTGAGCAATGGTTTTCTTTCGATCGCGGACTAAAGTTCACGCTTCCAAAAGGGGAGACGCAGGTGAAAATTCAAGTCACCGTGCGCGTGCCTGACGAAGCGAAGCTTGGAGCATACAACGGAAATATCCGCATTCGTACTTCCTCACCACAGGAGCAGTCGACTGGGGTCTCCATTGCCCTCGGTGCGCAGATAGATGTGCAGCTGAATGTTGTCGACAAGATTTTTGATTTTTCTGTACGACGCGTCGAGCTGTTTGAGGCAGAGCAAGGACATAAAAAACTCTGGCTCGATTTTCCTGGAAAAATTAAATTTGCTATGCATATAGAGAACACAGGAAACGTCCCCTCGTCACCCTCGATGGTTTCGATGAAGATTTATGACGTGACGGGCCAGCAGCTGCTCGAGTCGGCCGAGAGCACTAATGCCATTGAGCAGATTCTCCCATTTGATACAAAAAAAGTGATCGCATATTTGCCCACATGGCTTCCACCGGGGGCATATCGAGTGAAGTATTCCATTGAAAAAGATGAAAAACGCAACGCACAGCAAGGCGAGCTTGCGCTCTCCATCCTCCCGCTCGGCACTATTACAGGATACGAGCAGTATGGCTTTGAGGGGCTCACGCTTTCGCAGCAACTCACCATCCTTGTTCCCTCAGGCGTGCTCGTGCTGCTCATTGCTTCCTTCATATTTTTACGTGGTCGCGCGAAGGGGACGCGGAAGCCTCGCCGCACAAAGGAACACTCTGAAGACCCGCCACCATCACGGAGGGTAGATCGGGAAGATGTGCGCCCCCGCCCACGCGCAGTCTCGGGTAGTGGTGTTGTCGACCTCTCTCGTCGACGCTAGTCGATCTACCAAGTATGATCGAACACAAGCACACACACAAGCACACACTGCGGAAAATTTTAAGTTGGGCGATGAGCACCGCACTCCTGTCCGCGCTGTTTATTTTTTCAATGGGTTTAGTCGCACCACTTTCGGCTGCGGCTGCTGTCGCAACCACCACCATTATCGTTTCTATTTGCGGCGACGGTTTGCCAAACCCTGGAGAGGTTTGTGATGATGGGCTTTTTAATGACGGCGCATACGGCTCGACGACGGCACAGCGCCGCTGTAATGCAAACTGCTCGGCGTACGGCCCTTATTGTGGAGACAGCTCTCTGCAGGCGCTGTATTTAGAGCAGTGTGACGACGGAAATAATATAAGCGGAGACCTCTGTAGTAATATTTGTATTCAAGAAACCCCTCCCATCTCTACGACGACCCCCCCTAACCCGCCCCCACCTCCACCTGCGGGGGGGAACGGCGGAGGCGGAGCATTCAACGGGGTGACTCCCGTGCGCGCGCAAACACGCGTAGTGCTGGAAGGAAAGGCGTATCCAAACGCTTCGGTCAATGTACTTAAAGACGGCACAATCGTCGGGGTGATACAAGCAGACAGCGCAGCCGACTTTGCATATGAGACATCAAATGTGACTCCGGGGCCGACGACATTTGGCTTTTGGGCGACTGATGCACGTGGTGTACGCTCGATCACTTTTACGACCACATTTCAGATTACCCAAAATGCAGTCACCACTGTGTCGAATGTATTTCTGCCGCCAACAGTGAGCCTTACAGAAAAGAAAGTGAACATCAGCGACCTCCTGAGTGCATCGGGTGCAACCGCTCCCACCGCAAGAGTACTGCTCTATGTAGATAAAGAAAAAACACCCCGTGCGACAGCCACCTCGTCATCTTCCGGACTCTGGGGCGCAAGCGTCCCTCTTGACGGGCTTCAGGATGAGGCATTCCATGCGATTAAGGGAATTTTCGAACAGCTTGGTGGTGGCACTCAGGCGAAAAGTGGATTTAGCCAGTCGCTGAGTTTCTATATTGGCACGCGCGACGTGGCTACTCCGGGGAGTTCTGACTTAAATGACGACGGAAAGGTAAACTTGGTTGATTTTTCTATTCTCCTCTTTCATTTTGGTACCGACCATGCCATTGCTGATTTAAATAGTGACGGGAAAGTAAATTTGACGGACTTTTCCATCCTCCTCTTTAACTGGACCGGCTAAGCTTTCAAATTTTGCGAATTTCAGGCTTGGCTTCAAGCGCAGGTCGGAGGGATGTACTTTGAGTACACCCACCCCGACACTGCGCACTCGCTGTACCTGAACTTCATCAAGATTTGAAAGCTTAGCGCAAAACTTATAAATGAGGTACACGTCAAAATTATGAAAGTTTATATAATTGTCGGATGATGGGGATTTGGGGTACAATGAGTATCATGCATTTGCGATTTCTTCAACGCTTTTTTATTTCTGTACTACTTGCATTCACTCCGGTTTTTCTTGCACACGCCGCCACGCTTT
>JAYUQK010000103.1:0-2763 GCA_043756785.1 Candidatus Lloydbacteria bacterium
CCTACATAGAAAAGGATGCGCAGATAAACGAAGAGATCGACCGCCTCCGACATGCATCCACACAGGCGCTCCTCTCACGGAAAGACGTCATCATTATCGCTTCCGTATCTTGCATTTATGGTTTAGGTAGCCCTGAAGAATATTTGAAAGTAAATCTCAAGCTTGCAGTAGGGGAGCGCATTGGGCGCAACGACGTGATACGCAAGCTTGTAAGCGTTTACTTTGACCGCACCAACGCAGACTTGCGTCCAGGTACATTTCGCGGTATCGGCAACACGCTAGAGGTAATGCCTACGGGAGAGATAATGATCTACCAACTCTCCTTTAGTGGGAGTGAGATCGTCTCTATTATAAAGATTGACCCCATCACCCGCGCCGTCGTTGCTGAGGAGCAGTCGGTTTTCTTTTTCCCCGCAAAGCATTTCGTCACAAACGTCGAAGAGCGCAAGCGCGCGCTCGTCGACATGAAGGTAGAGCTCGACCTGCGCCTGAAGGAGTTTGCGAAAGAAGGGAAGCTGCTCGAGGCAGAGCGACTGAAGCGCAGGACCAAATACGACATGTCGATGATTGAAGAGGTCGGGTATTGTAGTGGTATCGAAAATTATTCACGACACTTCTCTGGCAAGGCTGCGGGCGAGCCACCGGAGACACTCCTTTCCTATTTTCCACACAACCCCGATGGTACTCCCGACTTCTTGACGATTATCGACGAGTCACACGTCACCGTACCGCAGATCCGTGGCATGTTTGCGGGCGACCAAGCGCGGAAAAATAATCTGATCGACTTCGGCTTTCGTCTTCCTTCCGCCCGCGACAACCGCCCGCTCCAATTTCCTGAATGGGAGGCGCGCGTTGGGCAGATTATATTTACTTCGGCTACTCCAGGAGAATACGAGCGCACGCATGCGGCACAGGTCGTTGAGCAAGTCATCCGACCGACGGGCCTCATCGACCCCGAGATTGTTGTGCGTCCTATCATAGAGAAAGGCACATTTGCGGGCCAGATTGCGGACTTCATTCATGAAGCAGTCGAGGTGGTGAAAAAGGATGAGCGCATTCTCGTGACGACGCTCACTAAAAAAATGGCCGAGGACCTCGCAACCTATTTGAAGGAAAAAGGAGTGAAGGCAGAATATTTACACAGTGACGTAAAGACGATGGATCGCATCAAAATACTCACCGAGTTTCGCCGCGGTACCTTCGACTGCTTGGTGGGTGTAAACCTCTTACGTGAGGGGCTCGACCTCCCTGAAGTGTCACTGGTCGCCATTCTCGACGCAGACAAAGAGGGGTTTTTGCGCTCTGAAACATCACTGATTCAGACCATCGGCCGTGCGGCACGTAATGTTTCAGGGAGGGTACTTTTATACGCCGACGTAATGACGGGTTCCATGGAGCGCGCAATAGGGGAGACGAATCGCCGCAGAGCAATACAAGTAGCATATAATACGAAACATGGTATTACTCCCACGTCTATCAAGAAAAAAATCCACGACATCACTGAGGAGATGCAGACCGTACACGAAAAGACGCTCCTTGGACTGCTACTTCTCGACAAAAAAGCATTTGAGAAAGACCCCGCAAAATTGATAAAGCAAAAAGAAAAGCAGATGCTCGCTGCGGTCAAAGAGCTGGACTTCGAGTCCGCCGCACTTTTGCGCGATGAAATAAAAATATTAAAAGGAGAGCCTCTCCAGAATCTCGATAGTAAGAAAGCTCGAAAGAAAAAGTCTTAGAGCCTACCCCGTTGCAGCGTTGCAGAAGAATTTTATACGGAGTAGTGCTATACTGAATGCATATGATTTCCGCAAGTGTTGGTGTGGGGACAGACGCAGATCCATATAGGGCGGGCGAGGAGGCATGTGCACAGGCTATTTCCGGACTTGCAATGGGCGCGCGGCCCCACGCACTTATTGTGTTTGGTTCGACAACCTTTGATCAAGATAAATTATTGGCTGGAGTTTCTGCAGTAGCAGGAGAGGCACTCCTCATCGGATGTTCGACCGCAGGGGAGATTTCCAGTGAGGGATTTTCCACGGAAAAGAGCGTCGTGGTGATGGCCATCTCCTCAGACCAAATGCGTTTTTGGGGTGGCATCGGCAATCACATTCTCTGGAATCCGCGCCAAGCAGGTGAGGAGTGTGCAAATGCCCTACAATATGACTCGAAGGGTTATGTTTCTTCCGCGTTTATGTTTCTCGACGTGCTTTCGGGGAGCGGCGACACGACCCTTGGTGGGGTGTTCAGCAAGTTTGGGGATTCTTTCCCTGTCTATGGGGGTGCAGCAGGGGACGACCTTTTGTTTTTTGAAACGTATCAGTATTTACAAAATAAAGTATTTAAAGGTTCCATTGTCGGCATGGGCATGTCGGGTGACTATCATGCTGCTGCTGTCGCCATGCATGGCTTTCTTCCCATTGGTATTGCCCGCAAAGTGACACGCGCAGAAGGCACGACACTCTATGAGCTCGACGGGAAGCCCGCATCTGCTATCTACGAAGAGTACTTTGGGGAAGAGCACTTGCGCGAACTCCATGAGGGTTTACTCCCTGCCCTCGCCGTTTCCTACCCACTTGGTGTTTTTCTCGAAGAGAGTAACGAAGTTGTCCTTCGCAACCCTGTTTTCGTGGACCAAAAAGGGTCAATGACCTTTACTTCGGAGATTCCCGTCGGAGCAGAGGTGCGCCTTATGATCTCAGACATTGAACGCGGACTTGAAACAGCTGAGCGTGCAGCGAAAGAGGTGCTCAGGAAACTAGACGG
>JAYUQK010000104.1:0-7348 GCA_043756785.1 Candidatus Lloydbacteria bacterium
CCTGCAACCCCTCCGATCGCATATTTCTTCCACTCTGGATGGTCTTTATCAAAAAGTGCCACAAGTAAACACGCAAGGAAAGCTCCTCCGACAACACCAAGAAGTGACCCACGAGTCTGTGTGTAGTAAAGAATGACGAGGTTGATTCCCGCAATCACTGGATACAGCCACCGCAGTGTGTTTTGCTTTCCGTCACGGAAGAACAAAAACATTGCAAGGAAGGCATGGAACAGCGTAAATACTGCGAGGTACGTAGCGTTGCCAAATGTCGCATCGAGGCGTGTAGCACCCTGATGAATTTCGGCTTTCCCTGCGAGCTGCGAAAACGCGTACACAGCGACGATGAGCGACACGCCGAGCGACGTGCGGAAAAACCACTTCCATGCATTCTCTGTCGCAAGAACTGAGGCAGAAATAATGAAGTACAAAAAGAGATGCGCATGCGTGATGAGCCCTTCCATACGCTCGTAGTTGGACCAAAAGCTCCGATAAGGATTTACCCCATTGAAGTCGGCAATGGTAATGACGAGGAGGAATGCCCCCGCCGCAGCAAGGATCCAAGAGAATCTTGGGCGGTACGCTGCATCAAGAAACATCAGGAGCGCCCATGCACCCAGCATTATTTCCACCAACACGCGAAAGGCAAAATTCTTTCCAGTAATAAAGGGGAAGAACATCGACTCAGCAACGTACAGACAAATAAAAGGGGTAATGAAAACGCATGCGAGCACAATAAAACGCAGTAGATCTTTAATGGACATGCCCTCTACTATATAAGGAATGGTATTTTGTGGCAACGTGGGGCACGAAAGAAAACACTATATCTTACTATGCAAGTTTTTAGGCAAAGAAGTGAGACTTTTTGCGCATCGCGTGTGTTTTCTATAATATAATGAACATGAAAGGAGTAATACTCGCGGGAGGCAGCGGAACACGGCTGCATCCCCTCACTAAAATTACGAATAAGCATCTCTTGCCGCTGTACAACAAGCCAGTTATTTTCCACGCCGTCGAGAAGCTTGTAAATGCAGGCATTGACCGTATCATGATCGTACTCTCCCCGCAGTATCTCGACGATTTTGTGAGCGTCTTGGGGTCGGGGCAGGATTTCAAATCAAAAAATGGCGACCATCAGATCCAAATAGTCTACGGTATCCAAAACGAGCCTGGGGGCATCGCGCAGGGCTTATGCATTGCACGTGACTTTGTCGGGAATGACTCGGTCACACTCCACTTGGGCGATAACATCATCGAGGATGACATCGGGGACCAAGTGAAAAGCTTTATTTCGGGGGCGAAAATATTCCTCAAAGAGGTGCACGACCCTGAGCGTTTTGGCGTCGCGACCCTCGACGCGCAAAATCGCGTCATTGAGATTATCGAGAAACCAAAAGAACCGAAGACAAATCTCGCCGTTGTCGGAGTCTACATATATGACAACACCGTCTTTGCAAAAATGGAGGGGCAGCCCAAGAGCGACCGCGGAGAATACGAGATCACTTGGGTCAACAACCGCTATATTGAGGACGGATCTCTCGACGCGGGCAACGTAGAGGGAGCATGGTTTGACATTGGCACCTTCGACAGCCTTCTCACTGCTTCCAACTACATGAAAGAAAAACATCTTCGCGCACAAAAAGTCTCATGAGTTACAATAAAACCATTCTTGTTACCGGAGGCTGTGGATTTATTGGCAGCAATTACCTCAACTACGCAGTTGGCACCTATCCCGAGTACCGTTTCATTAATTTTGACGCGCTCACCTATGCCGCCAATCAGCAAAATATCACCGTAAGCGATGCTTCGAACTACGCATTTGTGCAGGGGGACATTCGCGACAAAGACGCGCTCGAGGCGGTGTTTCGGGAATACTCCGTAAGCCACATCATCCACTTCGCCGCGGAGAGCCACGTCGACAACTCCATCACAGGCCCCAGTATATTTGTAGAGACTAACATCCTCGGCACGCAAAACCTGCTTGAGCTGGCACGCATACACAAGCTAGTGCGTTTTCACCATATCTCCACCGACGAAGTATATGGTTCTCTTTCAGAAAATGCTGCCAGAAGCACAGAGGAGGGCAGCATTCTTCCCAACAGCCCCTATAGTGCGTCCAAGGCCTCATCGGACCTCCTTGTCCGCTCATATCATCGCACTTTCGGGCTCGACACGGTCACCACACGTGCATCAAACAACTACGGACCAAACCAACATATCGAAAAGCTTATCCCCCGCTTCATCACCAACCTCCTCGCGGGCAAAAAAGTACCTGTCTACGGCAATGGAGAAAATGTTCGTGACTGGATACATGTTTCCGACCACGTGCTGGGAATCGATGCCGTTTTTCACAAAGGACACTCTGGGGAAATATACAATTTAGGTGGTGGAAATGAGATTCAAAATATCGACATCACCAAAAAACTCATCGCGCTCGCGGGGCTTGGCGACGAAATGATCGAGCATGTCGCCGACCGTCTCGGCCACGACATCCGCTATGCCCTCGACTCAGGAAAAGCCACCCGCGAACTTGGCTGGAAACCACAAAAAGATTTCACAGAAGGACTCGCGGAAACATTTGAGTACTGCAAAAATCGCACCACCTGATCGTTTTGATCCGCCACGAAACACCATCACATAGTGACAAATATGTCTTCGTGAAAAAAATGCCAGCTAGCTCTTAGTAACGATAGTGGTCTGACTTGTAAGGACCACTCTGTGCGACTCCAATGTACTCTGCCTGTGACTTTGTGAGCTTTGTGAGCTTCACGCCGAGCTTCTCGAGGTGAAGTCGTGCAACTTCCTCATCGAGTGCCTTAGAGAGCATGGTAACCCCTATAGGATGTTTGTTTTGCCACAGGTCAATTTGCGCGAGCACCTGATTGGTGAATGAGCTACTCATGACAAAGCTTGGATGCCCTGTCGCATTTCCCAAATTCACAAGCCTTCCACGGGAAAGGAGGATGATTTCATGTTTATCTGGAAAAATAAATTTATCTACTTGTGGTTTGATGTTAACCTCCTTTATCTTTGGATATTTCTCCAATTTGTCGACCTGAATCTCATTATCAAAGTGTCCGATATTGCACACGATGGCTTGGTCCTTCATCGCCGCCATATGCTCGATGCGAATGATATCTCTGTTGCCAGTCGTCGTCACATAGATGTCCCCTTCGGGTAGCACATCTTCAAGTGTCGTCACCTCGTACCCCTCCATTGCCGCCTGTAGCGCACAAATAGGATCTATCTCGGTGATGAGCACGCGCGCACCGAAACCACGCATACTCTGCGCGCAACCCTTTCCTACGTCGCCATACCCACATACCACGACAACCTTTCCTGCGACCATCACATCAGTCCCACGCTTGATCCCGTCCGCAAGACTCTCACGGCAACCATATAGGTTATCGAACTTTGATTTTGTTACTGAGTCATTTACGTTGACTGCGGGAAAGAGAAGCTTGCCATCTTTGTGCATTTGATACAGTCTGTGCACACCAGTCGTTGTCTCTTCAGAAACACCCTTGACGTCTTTAAGGGTACGACTCCAACGTTTTTTGTCTTGCTTCCATGAACGTCCAAGTGCGGCAAGGAGCTCCACTTCTTCGATGGTGCTTTTGCTCGAGACTTTTTTCAGTAAGTTCGGATTTTTTTCTATTGCCAATCCGTGATGTATCATCATGGTTGCATCTCCACCGTCGTCAACAATAAGCTGTGGGCCCTTGCCGTTGCCGAAATCAAGTGCGCGCTCTGTGCACCACCAGTAATCCGCGAGTGACATTCCCTTCCATGCAAAAACAGGGATTCCCGCTTTGGCGATAGCGGCGGCCGCATGGTCCTGCGTTGAATAAATATTGCATGATGCCCAGCGCACTGTCGCACCAAGTGCAACAAGAGTCTCGATGAGCACCGCAGTTTGGATGGTCATATGTAAACTTCCTGCAATGCGAGCACCTGCAAGTGGTTTCTTTTTCCCGTATTGTTTTCGAAGCGACATAAGTCCTGGCATTTCTTTTTCTGCCAAATCGAGTTCTTTTCTTCCATATTCTGCGAGCGTAATGTCAGCCACTTTATAATTTTCTGTTTCGTTCATATGCGAAGTTTAATAAATAAGTTTTTGTGTTTAATGCCCCGTGATAACCACAGTACGAGTTAAGAGCAAGAAACGCTCTATAGTTTAACACCTATTTGCGCAATAAAGTCGCGTACGGCACTTTCGCCTTCTTTACTAAGGCGGGCTTCTTTTTGAGACACAACGCGGGAGGCGGCAAAACTACCGATGTGGCCAGCATCCATGGGGCTTCTACCATGCGTGAGTCCGTATATAACCCCACCCGCGTACATGTCCCCTGCTCCGTTGGTATTTACTACAGTGGTCGCGTAAACGGGAACTTTGTGGGTCACGCCGTTCGACTTGATGTAGCTGCCGCCTCCGCCAACCTTCACCACGGCCATGTCGCACATTGCTGCAATGACATCCACCGCATCTTCTGCATTTTTCCCGGTGAGTGCTTCGGCTTCAACTTCGTTTACAAACACCATGTCGACCGATTCGCGGAGTAGTTTTTTGATCAAATCCAAGTTTCCGGAAATTACTCCCGCGTCAGAGAGATCTATCGAAACTCGCGTGCCGAAATCTTTGGCAATCTCTATTGCGCGGTAGACCGCCTTCAGTGAGTCAGGTCCCGCAAGTTGGTATCCCTCAAGATGCAGGTACTGACTTTGTGCAATATCAATTTCGTCGATATCGAAGTCGCGAAAACCCAGCGCCGCTCCGAGGTGTGTCGCAAACGTGCGTTCGCCGTCAGGGGTGATGAAGGTAATAGCATGACCTGTTGAAAGAGTGAGATGTGGCGTTAGGCGAGACAAAACGCCGCTTTCCGTCGTGCGCTCCACATAGGTGCATCCATGCGCGTCATCTCCAACCTTTCCAATGAACACAGTGCTTCCTCCAAGAACGCTTGTTCCCGCGACGGTGTTTGCGGAACTGCCTCCGGGGGCGACCATCACGGTGTCGCCATCGAGTAGTCCAAGAAGCCTCGCGCTCTCATCCGCATCTATGAGCTGCATCGTGCCTTTCGTGAGACCGATTTCATCCAAACGCTCGTCGCTGACTTCTACAATAAAATCGAGTAGGGGGTTCCCGATTCCCACAACGTCATATAGTTTTTCCTGTTTTTCCATGCAAAAGATAGTATCACACATTCAATACTTATGAGGCAGAGTCACCAAGAAACCCTACTCCATGTCCCCGCTTGCGGCAGTTTTGGACGCTTGGACGTAGAGATGTTGCGACTGATACAGCTCGATAATATCTTGGCTTTTCATGTATCCGCGCCAGTCGATCATATCCATCACCCCACATTCCATTGCGAGCGCTCGGAGTTTTTCTTCCTCGGGCTTTGGTCCACCCACAATGGTGAGCAGTACCTTACGGGATGTCTTCTTTTTTACTATTGCCATAGCACGAATGAGGTCGTCGAATCCCTTCTTTTCTACAAAGCGACCGACGGAAATAATGCGCACGGGCTCCCCTTCCTTGAGGTTACGCTCAGCATGTGTAAAGCCTTCGACATCCACTGAAATAGGGAGCACCTCGAGGTAGTCGGGATTGAAGCCGATTGTCGCCACGCGCTCTTTCATGTTGTTGGACATCACTATAAATCGCGTGCACTCTTTTTTGAGTCGGTCGTAGTACTCGAGACCCTTTGCCTGCACAACGCTTGAAATGTCGAAACCGTAGAAGCTCGTGAGGAGAGGCTGCTTCAAGCCCAAAATTTCACGAACCGTCAAAAAACGATTGGCGATGTTTCCGAAGTGGCAATGCACAAGGTCGACATCGAGGTTAAGGAGTGGCTCTGTTCGATAAAGTAGCTTGAGTGAATACGCCTCGCTCCCATATTTTTTGATATTAAAAATTTCACACAATGCAGTAGGCTGGATGAAAAACATGTGAAGCAATTTGGGTATCGCAAAAAGTACGCGTGTCGGAAAAAAGGTAGGCATGTCGAGTGAGACCGTACACTCCGCCATTTTGTACGAAAAGTACCGCTCAGATATATTCTCTGTGCTTCCCTTTTTAATAGTATAGATCTGCACATCAACTCCACGATCAAGGAGGTCAGCGATCTGATTGATAAACCACACCTCAGAGACCACGGGGAATGCCCCCGCAATAAAAGCGACTTTCTCTACTCCCGGAGCAAGTTCTTCATAGAGCTTGTGCTGCCTCTCGATAAGTGGCTTGCGATCGTACTTTGCGAGTGCGAGTGCACGAGCTTCCAGGGACATTGCTGGCCATAATTCTGGGTGCTCGATATACATGAGCATTTTTTCAGCAAAATCCGCAAAGTCATTTTCACGCGACAAGTACCCATTCACACCATGGTTTACTTGGTCAGGGAAGCCGCTGTGCATGGTGGCGACGACGGGCAACCCTGTAGCCATGGCCTCGATTACTGCGGTGGTCATAATATGACTTTCACAAACGGCCGACTTCATCGTTGTGGAGCCTCTGCGACTCAGTCAACTTATATGAATAAGTCTTCTTTGTTGCTCTCTCCACGCCTCGAATTCAATCCGTTTGTGTAAGTCATCAAATACTACCACGCCATGATAATGCTCATTTCTTGACTTATTTTTATAATTATGTTATGATAATTACGGCTACATTCTTTCAATCACACCACAAAGGAATCACCATGACCCCACAAAGTGCTCAAACCTTTCTTTCCTACCTCAAGAAGGACGAACAGGGTGCTCTTGTCGCGGAATACTTCCACAGCACGCCGCTCGCCGAGATGGCTGTGCCACTGCGCGCACTCAAGGAAGTCGAGACCGCGTGGCGCCTCACGCACAGCGGCTTCGCTCCCCCTGAGGTGTTCGAGCTTCTGCTCGGGCCCGTCACGGTGTCGGTGCAAATCGTGCACGAAGTGCGCGACGCGAACAACAAACGGCTCGGTTATGCACTCCGCTTGCGTGACGAAGGTGAAGTAGGTGACGCCTACCGAGGCCTCTACCACAACACGTGTTGTTCGTTCCGCTGGCTCGACACACTCGAGACCGCAACCGAGCGTGATGATCGCGATGCTTTTGGTGGCACACACCCCTCACCCCTCGAGAAGCTCGGTGAGACGCTCCACTTCGAAGCACCGCGTCGCAACATGGATCAGACGACCATGTATTGCCGCCTGATCACCATGGACGACATTGGGCGAATGAATGGCACCTGGCGCTTCTTCTCGATCGAGGAGATTCGGCATAATATACAAAAATCGTGGCTCAATTTGACCCTTCCGTCTTGTTGTTAAGCCACAAAACTGTTAGAAATTAGCTACCATGGTTAAAAAAC
>JAYUQK010000105.1:0-21023 GCA_043756785.1 Candidatus Lloydbacteria bacterium
CGATGTCCATAAATTTATTTATTATGATGATAATTGAATAATCAAATTGAATGCGCCACTATAGCACACATTGCCTAATGCTCCGTTTTGGCCATTGCCATTTTTACGAAAAAGAGCGTTAGCAAAGAAAAGACAACCCCCTGCAGTAGTCCGACGAACATTTCAAAGACCATGAAGGGCGCAGGAAGTAGGTAGGGAACAAAAAATGTCAAAACACCAATCAGGATCCCTCCCGCAAAAATGTTACCGAATAGACGGAAGGAGAATGAGACGAGGCGAATGAGCTCTGAGACAAGCTCGATGAGTCCGACGAAAAATCCCATAAACGAATGGAAGTTGAAAAAGCGGCCCAAGTAACGGATGCCGTGCGTGCGCAACCCCGTAATCTCTATGGTAAGAAAAGCGATGATGGCGAGTGCAAGCGTGGTGTTGAGGTCCGCGTTCAATGAGCGAAAGAGCGGCACCTCATGCCCACGTGCATTAACGACGATACTTTCTACGCCAGGGATGAATTCAAGGAAGTTGGCGAAAAAAATAAAAAATACGAGCGTCATGAGGAATGGGAAAAATTTGTCAGCAACACCCTTGTTGTTATCGAGGTTTTCCAAGATAAAACCATGATAACCCCCAATGACTGTTTCGAGTGCCAGCTGAAACTTGCCTGGATGAAGGCGGATGCTTCGCTTTACAATATAGGCAAAGATGAGGACGGTCAGCAAGACGACAAAGCCCATAATGAGGGAATTGGTAATAGGAAAGCCCATCCAGCTCCCGAGCTCTTGTGCGGCTATTGATACGTGGAAACCTCCTTCCATAAGTGGCTCCACGTTAGCACAGAAAGAGGAAAATTCAAATGAGCTTTACATTGACAGATTCGTTGAACAGGAGTATAATCTAGTCTGGTTCTTTCACCCCGCTCACCCACAACCACAGAAAAAGGAGCTACGTATGACCCTCGCATTGTCACAGGAAGACGAGCAAATCATCGCCGAGCTGCGTGCCGAAAACATCCTCAAGGAGGTGCATGCACACAAAATGAATGCCCCGAATGGCTTCATGGCGCTGCTTTGCTCAGATTGCGACCATATCCGCGACAAATTCGACTTCCTCACTCGCCTTTGTGAGGACCAGTCGGGTATTCAGCGTGTCCACCTTTTTTCCTGCCATAGTGGCGGGATGCTGCTTTCGCCGACGTCGCCCACGAAGAAGCGCGGCATCGAGCACGAGATCTATGGTGAGCATATCGCCGACGCAATGCAGCTAAAGGGGCTTGAGCTTCTTGTGTCGAAATGCCATGCACCCTGCGGTGCTGCGTACGCGAAGGGGCAGAACTTTCACCAAGTTCTCCGACACACGTTCGAAGGAAAGCAGTACGTGAAGGGCATGCTCCCCCACCTGCGTGTGGCAGTATTTGTGCAAGTGCACCATCTTGACGGTCGCAGGCGTACGTATTCGATCGAGGGAAAACAGTGGTGGAAATACGCTGAAGAAAAAAATATCACCTGACTGAAGCTGGTCAAAGAGCAAAAGCCGCATTATGCGGCTTTTTTACATTCTGAATGACAAAGAAATGGCTATATGGTAAATGGAATCCTCTTGAATGCACGAGTGTTGAGGTCCACAGTGCCAACCAATACAGACAAGTATGGTACGAGGTCTGGGACTTGTGCGGTGATAATGTCGACGCCAAATTTCGCAAGTGAAAGTGCCTTTTCTGTAGCGAGCTGGCGCTCGATGCCCACTTCGTCGCGATATACCGCCGACGCCATCAAAACGACGCCCTCTTCTTTTACTATCTGCCCCTTCTTGATATTCTCAAGCAGGATTCCCGCCGCCTTGCCTATTGGGTCTTGGAGATTGTAGCTAAATGGTCCGATAAGAAGTGCTTTGTTGTGCAGGTGGAGCCAATCAAAGCCACGACCAATACCGAGAATCTGCTCCTTGTGGTCGATGTCTTGTGGTGGGCGCTTCTCTGTGCGCAATGCTGAGATATGGCGCATGTTGCCAAGCAAAAGAGGAAGAAGATCGTTCAGCATTTGCGCACGCATGTCGGGGAAAAGCTTACGCACTTTGTGGCGCAACAATTCCTCATCAAGATCTGTCTCCTCTCCCATATTGAGTATCTGCCCGTCCACGCCGTGCACAATAAGTGCGTCTTCGTCGGTTTCAATGCCCAGATGGATCGGGTATACCACCGTATGGCGTATACCGAACACTCGCTCCACCTGCGTCACGAGATTTCCCGTGAACGTCTTTGCTGCCACAGTGTCATATCCGAAACCCTTACACCCAAGATGCTTGTCGCTTTTCGAATAATGATATGTCACCAGTATGATAGAATCCCGCCCGCGTGAAATGGCGTAGTCAACCCACTCTTTTATAAGGAGGCCGAAGAACGGCCAGCCAAGGTCGAACTGCCCACCAATGTTGCGGAACGGCTGAATGATACCGAGGGGGATCTCTGCCATGATGGGCAGGTGCAGTCGTCCGTCCATGCATTTCCATGCGGCTATCTCAGTGGGATGCTCCGCGCGATATTTGCGACGCTGTAGTGCAGCATCGGGAGTCGAGAACTCCTCACTTTGTTTTTTGTTGTGCGCGAGGAGAAAATCAACGAGTGTAGTATTTTTCATGGTCGTGATGGTAACACAAAATATTTTGCAATGGAAGCAGTAATGTGCGCATGGAGTTGAATAATAAGCATAAGTACTATATCGCCATGAGGCTTTCAGTGCCGACCCCTGGCAGACCTATAATGTAGCCCCCTGCACGGTCGCGCACCCACGTGGATTGGCCCACGGTAAACCAGTTGTTCCAGTCAAAGACGAGACCCTCGTCCCAGAAGCCTATTATCGTCGCACCCGCACCCATTTCTTTTGCCAAAAACTTAGTTGCTCAGTTTCCATAAGTATTATTACCACCCTACGTGTTCTAGATTATTTTGCAAATTTTGATAAATCAAATACGGGGATGAGGGCAGGGTAAATGTCTATACTAGATATTTTCTTAAAACTACATTTTTATTATCACTGCTCTCCTGTAATTCTTTTTTAATTTCTGTAATCTCGTTTTCAATTTGTACAACCTGCGCAACGATCCTTTTTTGTTCTTCAAACGGGGGCACTTTATAGACCTGGCCGTAGACATCATTTCTATTAAGTCCCGGCACGCCAACACCTAATACTAATTTTTCTAAATTAATATCGCACAAAATATAGTAGAGAAACCTATAATCAACCTCGTCATCCGTTTTTTCAACATAAAAGGTCGTATCTATTGGATAGTTATCTTGTTCAACCCATGTCACCTTTCCAGCAGACCCCTTGCGGCCAATAATAATAGTGGGGCCGCAAATTTTAAAATTATTGTGGTACCCAACAACACCGTTAGAGCCCATCACTGGATATTTTCCACCCACTCGGTCACCCTCCGTTAGGGGAGATCCGTATTGTAGGGTGAGAATGTTTCCAAGTTTTTTTTCTTTAGTCGATGTCGAGGAACTAAGATTTTTTTTTATATCCCCCCTCAACTCCTCAACCCGACGAACTAATTTTTCGTTACTGCTTTCAATGTGTTTTATTTCGTCAATAATTTTTTCCTGGATAGCTTTTGGTGGTAGTGGGATTTTTATGTTTTCCAAATCTCCACCATACACATGTGGCTGCGCCTGCCCCCTTTGCAGTAAGTAGAATTCTTCCTGGGTGCTTTTTAAAAACTCATAAATGAGTTTTGTTGAAATTGCATTTTCATTCAGTGACTGGATGGTGTTGCAATCGGAAGCAAAAATGGGGTCGTGGAAATAATTTACGAAACCAGCGTAAGCACCTGATGCGCTTACTGTTATAATGTTTCCATTTCTATTTGCCACATTATGGAAATAGGCTGGGGTCTGTCCACCAGCAATTACGGGTATGTTCCCTTCGATGACTTTTTCTTGCGTAATAGACGTACCTTTTTGAATATTTGCAACCTGATTAAGCGGGACTAAGTTTTTTGTACCCCACGCATTCTCAGTTTTTATCTTTTTTTTTAAAGTGAGCGAGATGGTTTTTTCAAACTCAGCTCTATTAAAATCCATCGCACCAAGAAGGCCTATTTCAAAAACGTTCTTTTCAAGCGATGCGTGCACAACTTGATTTTTCTTTCCTAAAAATGCTCCGTACACATAGGAGTTTGCCCTCGTTTCATCTTCCTGGTTTTCTGAATTATACATTTTTGTACATTCATCAATAGATTTTGTTTTTTGTATTGGGTGAATACCCTCGTAGCCCCTACGGTTACTAAACTCATACCCCAGAAACTTCTTCTCTTCCTTTTTTTGTCCTGATTTTGTTAAAATAATTTTTTGATTATATGCAAGAATAAAATAGAGGAGTTTCTCAATTTCTTTCTCAATTATTTTTCCCCGCAAGTCGTTAAAATCTTTACTTTTTAACTTTTTTTGGTACTCTTTGTACATCTCATGGTTTTCAGTATTTTTGTTTGTTATACCCTTACAAAAATCAATATAATCTTCAAGAGTTATTCCAGTCCAAGCGTGTTTCACATATTGAGAAAATATATTTTCTACGCCATTTACCGTTACGTCGTCATAGTTCTGTAAAAACTTTTTAGCAGCAGACTCCATGCTTTCCCATTCGTAATTATTTCTTTTTCTCAAAAACAAAATTATTGTACTTGTGCCGGTTGCCATAAAAGTACCAGAGCCAAGTTCAGTAATTCCAACGATCTCGAAGTATTTAAAAAGAATCTCCCTAGTTTTTGTATAAATTCCAGAATTACTTAAAATACTGGAGGGGAGAATGACTCCAGCCAATCCGCCATCCTTAAGGAGCTGTTTCGTTCTCTCAATAAAAAGACACTCAATCTCAGAACTCTGATCCGTCAGACGATCAAAAAAGATCGAAGGATTTTTTTGCATTTTCTTCCTGCATGTTTCCCCTAAATGCAGAAACTGAGTAGGGGGGATTTGATATGACTAAATCAAATTGTTTATTATCCTGCAAAAAGGTGCCATCGACTTCGCATAGACTTCCATGATCCAGGGGTTTAATTCCAAAAGTTTGAAGACCATCACCGTGAATCACTTTTGCGAGTCCGTCACCATGCAGATAGCAACCGACTTTTGCTGTTTTGACTAGACGATAATCTTTTTCTATCCCGTAGACGTAGTCAATAGCCCAAGAAAACTGGTCTTCTTTCCACGCTCTTATTTTTCTTTCAGTTTGTTGATTTAAATTACCTACCTGAATCTTATCGATTATTTTTTGCACTTCGTCCATTGATTCTGTCAAAAAATGCCCACTGCCCGCCGCGTAATCAATAACGAAAGGGAGCAAGTCTTTGGGATTTCCGGTTTTAAATTTTTCTTCGATTATTTCTTTTATCGGCAGACTTTTAATAATATACTTAGCTACTGGAACGGGGGTGAAAAACTGCCCAGACTCTTGTTTGAGGCCAGTCGCAAGGAGGAGTTCGAAAAAGTCACTCAAGTACTGATGTTTTTTGTTATAGCGAATTTTATACCCCTGCAAAAGCTCAACGACCGCCTTAACGACTTTTGCGTTATCTTCAAATGAGGCGTCGTCAAAAACTTCCTTGAAGGCAAATTCATTATTTTTCTTTAGGCGAATGTCTGTAAATTCCCTAAGAATCTTTTCCCTGTAATCCTCGTTGAGCCCACTAAATTTTTTATTAAACTCATCATCTGATAAATCTTTAACTTCCTTGTTAAGCAACTCTTTCATCCCAGCCTTATATAAGTCAGTCAGCCTCTTCTGAAATGAGATATTATTATCAATACCTTCAATCCACTGAAAATCCAATTGCTGAGTATCCTTTGCGTGTGTTTCATCAACTATTTTACACAGGAAAAGTGTGAAAATTTTATTAAAAGCATTTGGTTTATCAGACACTACGTTTTGACGAAGAATTTCCAAAAAACGATTGAATATGAAACTACTGTCTTCTTGCTTGATGGTGTTTAAATCATTTATCGCAAGTGCTTTATTTTGAAACTCATAGGCATTTACCCCGTCATTAAAAATTCCATTTGATTTTGAGAGCTTATTCCATCGATCATACAGATCTTTCACATTTCCCGCCTCCCTGTAGTGTTCCTCGATCTTTATTATTTGACTTTCGCTCACCACAGCACCCTCGCTAAGTGTAGATGCATAAAGCATAAGATACTGCGTATCTCTATCTTGCTGAAAATAAGTAAAAAGTTGGCCTCCGTCTTTTTGCATTTTTTTGAGTGCTTTTTGATATTCACTCCCCCAAGTCTTGCACTCAATCATTAAATATGCTTTTTTGTCTTTTTTCACAAGAACATCGAGCCTGCCGCTAGTTCCGTGCCCTGTGGGGTAAATTTTTTCGAGGGTTATATCCTCTGGTTTGTATCCTTTTTCAAGAAGTCGATTCACGCACTCTAAAACTACCCAATTTTCTTCTTGCGAAAAATTTTGAGTTGTGCCACTATCCGACTTTATCTTAGATCCAAAGTTAAACTTATTTTTTTGAAAATCTGCTTCAATGACATAATTCGCAGCGGAAGCAAAAGTTTTTATAAAAACTTCGCTTGTATTTTCTTTGGGTGAAAAACCTAGTTTTTCTAGTAATTCTTTATTATTGAGCATGAAAAGTGGTTACCAATTTAGTATAGCAAATCTCACCAGACCAAGCACGGCCATGGTGTCGTGCGGGCGAAGAATAAATTACATGCGACACCCGCATTGATACAAATTACTATGCGTATCGAGGTCCATGAAAAATATAGTGCGATTGTCGATAATTTTGTAAACCAGTCGAAAGTCGCCAGTAATGTTGATGCTGCGGCAGCCTGTGAAGTCGCCATGGAGTCCGTGGTTATTGAGGTTGGTGTGCTACTTTCTTTTTGCTTCATTTTGAGCACGTCCGACCATGAAGCGCACACCCTCGCTCATGTGCGCGTTTTCAAGGCGAATACTCGGATGAAGATTGTGGAAGACTCGGTAAATCTCGTCGGCAAATGCCTGCCCAACCATGGGAACATGCTCGTAGTCAAAAAGGATTATCTTGAACTTCTCCAGACCCACGAGTATCCGTCGCGCCTGAGAGCGAGAAATGTGGATACCCCCTGCCGTAAACAGTTTTACGCGTATTTCTGTTTTGTCAAAACCATAGTCACTTTCATCAGTGAGATTTGTATACTTTTTAAACACATCGTTCAGGTGGCGGTCTGAGGCAATGTGAATACGGAAGACGATTCGCGTGCCACGCTTCTTTGTGGGAAGCGGGTGGATGGCGACGCCGGCCTTCTCTGTGTTGACCGCCAATTGGTACCCAAAACTATCGAGGATAAACACGTCGCCTGCCTTTGAGGTAAAAAAGATCCCCTCGCCAGAGTGCGACGTCGGCATCGTTGTCGTCTTCCCTTTCAGTAAATCTTGTATTGCCTCAATCTCTGACCTCAGATTTTTCTTTTTCATGATGTTACGAAAAGCGCCGACACCGGAGTCGCTAACGATAAAAGAGAGGTCGGCGCCGTGGATGGCGACTTCCACTGCGACGGTTTTTGACTGTGAGTGCTCTATTGCATTGTTGAACATTTCAGAAAATGCAAAGGTAAAGATACTCCGTATATTTTCGGGTAGCTGTGCAATGCGAGGAAGTTTTTCTTCTATGTCGAGGAGAACTTTATGCTCTTCTAGTGACTCATTTTTATACACGCGACGAAGCAGGAGCGGGATAACCTCGGGGTGCTCCGTGGCATACCCCGTTGAGACATAAAAGGCATCACGAGTCCCCCCAATCTTTATGACGTGTTTTTCTGAGATAAGCTCGGATATTATTCTGTTCACGTATTGACGCGAAACGCCAATAACAGAGGTTATTTCCGCAGATGTCACCTTTCCTTTTTGGTTGATTGTATTGAGTATTTTCTCCTTATTTGTCATAAGCAACCTCATTGTAAACCAATCTATAATCTACTGTCAACTCATTGTCAACCTTGCCCCATCCTTCTACAACCCGAGCTCAGAGAGGCCCGCGGTGCTGCTTGCGTAGGAGGAGATGAACGAAGGGATGATGAGCGCGATGCCGATGGCGGGCAGCACGAGCGCCACGACGGTGATGACCATCGTCCAAAAAAAATATTTGCGCGTCTTCTCGACTGATGTGTAAATAGCGTCAATTTTTGCCTCTAGCTTTTCCAAACGTTCAAATACAATGTTGTCCATATTGCATACAGTGTAGCACGCAATGGAGTATTCGCGTTCTTAGAAACGTTTTTTCCAGAAGCCCACAAGTGCGAATGCGAGCATGATGCATCCAGAGACGAGGAGCGCGAAATTTCCGAACGGGAGAAAGAATGAGCAAAGGATAAGCACGAGGCTCGTCGCAGCATAATGCGTAAAGGTGGCGGGCGTGGGGCGGCGCGAAGGGTGAGAAGAACCTCGGGATACCCCGCCATAGAGGTGCGCGCGCACAAGCACGAGCAAGAGGAGTACGGGCATGGCCGCGCTCCACCCGAGGTACTCTCCCCTCCACCAGCGATAGACCCCCACACTTTTCGCAAGCGTCTTTAATTTACTCGTGGGTGCTATAACGTAAATACCTTTTGGTATTGAGACGATGGCGGTCAGCCCTTCATTGCGGAAGAGTGTGTCTGCATACGTAAAGCGCACAGAGTTTACGACGCCCGTACCCTCTTGTGGGGTCGAGCTTGCGACGCAGGGGACGAGGCCGCCCACTGGCCCGACGAGGCATGTGGTCGTGACCTTGTCTTCTTTAAGTGGAAGGGGTAGCGCCACGTCTGCACGCGCCACGCCTATAGGTACGTCCCACGTATCCCCCGTGACGTTCCAATAAAATTCATCTCGATCAGGGTAGGACTGGTTTATCGCACCCCACACCGTATATTTAATGACGTAGCGCTGCCGTCCAGAGACCAGCACGTCAGGCTCGCCTATTTTCAGCTGCATGAAATTGCCTCCGCCGGAATATTCTGCGCGCAAAAGTCTTCCCGTCCCGTCGGTGACCATAATGCTCGATATTTCTATCGTGCGCGGGGAGCCCCACCCTGGGACTTTGGCGGTGAGTGGGATCTTGCGGTATATCCCGTGGTGCGGAGTTTCAACCGCGCCGAAGTCGTACACAATTTCTTCCTGCACGAGTGCGCTTCCATTTGGCACGAGCGTCACCTGCACATGAAAAGCGTCAATGCGCTCCCCCTCTGCAAATGCAAAAGAAGGTAAGGCGAAGGCGACAAATAAAAGAAAAATCTGAAGACTCAGTTTATGCATTGTCGTTTAGCTTTTTCTTCACGTCCTCAAATTCGTTTTCAAGTTCCTTGAGACGCTCTTTGCTCGCGCGGATAAGCTCCGCGCCTTCTTTTATTTTCTCCATCCCCTTCTCTACGTCAACTTCTTCTTGGGATTCGAACCACTCTGTGATAGCACGAAGCTTCTTCATTGTTTCAGTAATATTGGTGGTGTTTTTGGGCATGATGGGCAAGTTATTTGTGTATCTCTTTCGTTTCAGCTACTAGTGTACCACCCGAAAGTCGTGCTTCAAAATGCTCGCCCAGTTGAACATCCTCGATGCTACGGAGCACGCGGCCGCCCTTTGTGAGAATACTAAATCCCAGCTTGAGCTGACGCAATGGGTCGCTACTCTCGAGAAGCGACTTCATGCTGGCGATACGCTGCGTAGTATTTTTTAGGCCTTGCCCGTACTGTGCAGCAAGTCCGGACTGTGCGCGCGAGAGTGCCTCGTGTACCCTCGCAAGCTCACGCGAGAGCGAGAGGAGGAGAAGTGGGAAGCGGACACTCGCCTCCTTAAATGGCGCAAACACTTTTTCTAAAAGCACTTCGAGCCGCGCACCCTCGCTGCGCAATAATTCAGAGGTACCCCAAAGCGTGCGCTCGTATTGCGAGAGGATGCCTTGCTCCATTGTAGTGAGCGCATGGAGTGTGCGCTCCCACGATGCGTTGAGGAGCACGGTCGCAGCAGTCGGAGTGGACGGTGCGTAGTCTGCAGCAAGCTGGGCTAAGGGTACGTCTTTGTCGTGGCCAATAGCGCAAATGGTGACCGCGGGGAACGCTGCGATGGCACGCACGACATGCTCGTTGTTGAATGCTTGTAGACTCTCGAGGCTACCTCCGCCGCGCACAAGCACAAGGGCATCGAGATTTTTTGATGCAAGTGCGGTGAGCGCCGAGAGGATCTCTTTGACAGCCAACGCACCCTCGACGCGTGCATCCATAAAAGTTATTTGGTATCCAAAACGGCCGAGGTTGGTGAGGAAGTCGTGGATGACGGCGCCACCTCGCGAGGTGACGAGGCCGATACGCAAAGGATGCTCCACGAGTGGGCGCTTTTTTGCGGGATCAAAGAGGCCTTCCGCGCGGAGACGTTTGTGCATTTCGTCATAGGCTTTTTTGAATGCCCCCTCCCCCACGAGCTCTAGTGTTTCTGCGCGAAAATTAAACCGCCCACTGGGTTTATATATTTCACCGCGCCCTTCCACCACTACCTCCTGTCCCTCCACAAGCTCCACGCCTGCGAGCGTGAAGTCGTTCATCCACATAAATACGGGGAGGACAGCACCGTCGTCGTTGTCGCGAATAGAAAAATACACTGCGCTACCCTGAAACTTAAAGCTCGTTATTTCCCCTTTGATGGGCGCACGCAGCCGCCACAGCTCACGGTTCACCACGTCGAGGTAGCCGCTCACAGAATAGAGCGTGCGCTCCGCCTTAGGCTTCGGCAGCACCTCACCATCCACAATGTAGGAAATAGCAGTCATCGCATCCGGCGCTTGTACGAGGGGTACCCTAGACACTTCTCCCCCGCCAACCTCTTTCACCATGTTAAGTATTGCCATCCCATACTGGGTGAATTTCGCATCTTTGATCCCCTTAATGGCCGTGAGCTCCTCCTTCGTCTTTGGCATCGCACGCACAATGTCGTCGATGGCACTGTTGGGAAGCACACGAAAAAGCTCAACGCCCTTTTTCGCAGCCTCACTATCCCGCCATGCATATAATACACTTCGTAAATTCGCCATGTGGGTATTCTACCTTTTGTATTAAAGAAACAAAAACCACCCCGTGGGGTGGTGGAAAACTTTCGAGCGATTCGACTTGCTATTGCTGCTTTTGGTTGCGACCGCTCACGTCGATGACGAGCGGTTTGATCGTGAGCTCGATTGGCACATCAGAGAGGTAGTAGCGACCATTCCACTGTTTGTACTTGCCATCAATGGTCTTACAGAACACGTACGTATCGGAACGTCCGTGCGTTCCGTCGATGCCCGACGCAGCAAGAACGAAATCGCCGTACACGCTGTGGCCGTCACTGTCTACGCCCGTTTGACCCCGTTCGTACCGCCATGGTTTGGTCAGTCGTTTGTTTGACGACGAACACTTCCCTTGCGTCACGAAGTAGTCGATAGGTTGGCCGGTGCTGTTGAAGAAGATGACGTAGAACTGCAGTCCAAGCTTCCCCATTAACTCGTTCCGCCAAAAGATCGTGTTGATTTCATGCGGGACGAGCGTTACTTCGACTACTCGCGCAGCGGCATCGCGTGCATCTTTACTCAAGTCGCGAGGGGGCGCCTGTGCAAGCGCGCCACCCAACGCGACACTAAGCAGTGCGAGCGCGGAGGCCGCAATGAGTGTGTGTCTCATTGGGTGACCTCCTACTGCTGCTGTTGGTTTTTACGGCCGAACTGCACGATCAAGGGCTTGATGGTCAGCTCGAACGGCTTGTCGGACATCAGATATTCACCGTTCCACTGCTTGTATTTGTCGTCGACGGTTCTGCAGAAAATGTACTCATCTGACTCGCCATACGTACCGTCCGTCGAAGGACCCGGAACATCGAAGTACCCGCGATAACTACCACGGTCGCCTTTAACGATTTTGGTTGGATCGGTCAGACGCTTGTTCGACGAAGAACACTTACCCTTCGTCGTGAAGTAGTCAATCGGCTGTCCCGTGTCGTTCAGGAAGACGACATACATCTGGAGCCCAGGCTTACCCATCAAGTCACGCTTGTACTCGATCATCTTGATCTCATGCGGATCGGTGGTCAGCTGGGCAGCATCCTTGGCGGCCGCTTCGGCAAGGGCCGCGAGGCGGTCAACGGGTGTGGGCGGAGAACTGCCACCGCAACCGGAGAGGAGTCCGAGGGAAATCAATCCCACGGTCATGGCGCCGATCAATGTCGTGCGCATACGTGCAGTGCGATTCATATCGTGATCCTTATTGCTGTTGCTGGTTGCGACCACTGGTGTCGATAACAAGCGGCTTGATGGTAAGCTCGATCGGCTTGTCCGAAGCGTAGTAGTTGCCATTCCACTGCTTGTACTTGCCGTCGACAGTATTGCAGTAGATGTAGGGCGCAGACGTGCCAAACGTACCGTCTTCGGACGGGGCTTTCACCACGAGCGAATTCGGTCCGGTGTCGATGAGCTTGTGTGTCGGGGTGAGGCGCTTCGTTGAGGAAGTGCACTTCCCTTGCGTCACAAAGTAGTCGATAGGCTGACCACCCTTCGAGAGCAGGACGACGTACATCTGCAGTCCGGGCTTACCAAACATGATTGCGCGGTCCCGGATGCTATTGATTTCGTTCGGCTCAGTCGTGCCGGCGGCGGCACGTTGCGCTGCTTCGGCAGCTTGGTTCTGCAGACGCTCAGTTGCGTTTGGTGTCGATTGCTTTGCGGCAAACGACACACTCCACCCGATACACAAGCCAATCACGGCGAGTGCGCGGAGGAATATGACGCATGACAGTTTCATGTGTTGCTCCTTGTTCTCTGTTTAGTTGCAAATATCGAGCGCGATCGCTTGCGGAAGCGGGGTGCGCTCACCGGGCCAGTCACCAGGCAGGAACTTCTCCGGAGTTTTGAAAATCACCGTATCGGCCCGCGTGGCTCTGGCGTTGTATTCGGAGACCAAGCTCTGGCAACCTTGTTGCAAGCCGAGCAGTTCGACGCGCCTGGCTTCTTTGCGGTCTTCGGCGGATGCAGTGAGTGCATCTTTGGAAAGACGGATTTGGGCCTGCTTTGCCTTGACTTGTTGGTTTGCTTCATGGAACCAGCGGTATGTTCGCAGTGCGTGGTCAGCGTCGAAGACTTTCGTCACGACATTCCCAGCCATGCGTGCTGGTGCAGTAGCGACATTCCAAACCCAGACGGCAATACCGAGAGCGGCAACCACCGCCAAAATAGCTAAACCGTAGCGTATGCCACCACTGGCTGTCTCGCGTGCAGAAGGAAAATCGTTATCATCGCGCATCAAAAAACTCCTAAAGGATGTTGAGGTAATAGGCTATCTCTGTTCAATTTCGAGGAACATTAGCCAGATAAAATATACACAATTTAATGTGGTTGTCAAATTTTTCTATTCAAACGTGTTCTGCGATCAGATCCTCCTCGAATTGCGTAATACCCGCGAGGTCTTTGGGATAGCTGGAGACGTCAGGGAAATCGAGGGTGACTATTTTTTTGTAGACCGCGCTTATGAGCTTCGCGAGTCGCTCCGTGCTCTCTTCGGTAATGGGGAATGAAAGCTCGGTAATATGGCCGTCTTTTGACTCGAGAAATTCAAGCACGCCCTCATGCACGGCAAAACGATTGAAGTCGTGCGAATGCTCGACGAGGAGCTTGTAAAATATGAGCTGGCGCGCGTAGTTTGCAAGCGTAATCTTCTCGCGCAAGTCCTTCCCCTCCCAGCTGTGCTTTGCTTTGCCTGTCTTGAAGTCGTAGACGACTACTTCATCCCCAACTTCCACCATCTTATCTATCTTCCCGACAATGGGGACTCCGTCGATGACGACACCCTGCCCTTTAAAATTGACTTCGGAGTGGTGGAGCATATCTGCGTTGCACCCTCGTTCGCGATACCACACAGGGAGCGCCGCCTCCCCCGCGTGGAGGAAGTGCAGGTACTCGCTCGGCGTCATACGACCACGCGCCATTTCATGCTGAAACTCTGCGAGCAATTTCTCCTCCTTGGGAACCTTGCCCGTCTTTTTCAACTCTATATAAAAGCGCTCGATGGCTTTGTGCATCGCCGAGCCATAGATACTGTGCGGGCTTTTTGATTGCGGAAAAGAGAGTAAGTTTTGTTCGAGAAAATAGGCGGGGCCGCCACTCGTAATATCAAGAAAATTATTCAAGTGGGTCACACTCATCATGTAGTCTTTCACGCGCTCTTCGAGTATCGCACGCTCGCCGCTCGTGACAGCAAAGTACGCGGGGTTTATGGTGCCCTCGGTCATGTTCCGTACTATTTCTTCCACAGCGATAACCGTCTCCTGCTCGTGGAGGTGTGTGGCGATAGCCCCATCCTCTTTTTCGGGCACAATAAAACCAATTTTGAGTGAGTCCTTGCCTGCATCGCTCTTGCGGTAGCTCGTGACATACAGATGCTTCTTTGCGCGCGTGAGGGCGACATAGAAATTGCGCAAGCGGTCGTCTCCTCCCTCCCCAGGCTCGATAGGGAGATTGGTCGGAAATGGGAGCTTGTTGGGGAATCCCCGCCCTGCCCATATCTCTTCTTGGCAAGATGCAACGAAGACGGTCTCAAACTCCAGACCCTTTGCCTTGTGCACCGTCATCAAGTGTACTGCCTTCTTTGCGCTCACAAATGGCGTGGTGTCAGGCAGAGCTATTTCATGCCGCTCGTGCATGTCGACAAAGAGTGCGATGTCATCGATGAAAAGTGGCTTCCCGTTCTTGAATACTTTAAGCGTATTCATAAAGACGCGGAGACTCGAAAGGAAGAGAAGGTATGCCGACTCCGAGTTTGCACGTGCTGCTTTGCCAAAATAAAATTCACGAAATGGACTCTTGAAGTTGCGTACACGCCCTGTCTTCGGCAAAGCCGTGAGTGAATCCTCATGCACCTCTTCCTCCCCTCCGCCACCAGGCAAGAGCACTCCCTCCGTGCCGATAAGCTCGTCGAGGATGCGCTCGAGTGGGTCATGGTGCGAGTCTGCACCGAGGCGGATGAACCAGTTTGCGATGTCACGCACGCGTTCGTCTTTGTGCTCCCGCATCGCAGAGAGCCACATGCGGTCATGCCTATTGGCTGCACCCACCGAAACTTCCCATATTATCTCGCGCGACAATCCCCAAAATGGAGCAGCGAGGATTTCTGGCAGAAGGTGGTCTGCGGGCTGCTTGCCGTCACGCATGAGGGAGGACACAAATCGCCCCATGGCAATAAGCATTTTGACATGCGGCTCCTCAAATACGTTTTGTTTGCGTTCGTAGTTGATGGGGATACCCGTGGCCACGAGCACGCGGGCAATGTCTTCGAGCTCGCGGTGTTTGCGCGTGATGACCGCTATCTCTGATGGGTCGGCGCCACCGTCGATGAGGCGGTGTATCTCGCGCGCCATGTACGCATGCTCGTGCGTGCGGGTGGGGAGGAGCATGTGGACGATGTTCCCCTGCCCCAATTCAGGACGTGACGCCACCAGCTTCTTTTTGAGTGTGGGGATGACCGCCTCCAGACGCTCGTCGCTCTTCTCGATGACCTCGCGTGCCACGTCGAGGATGTCTTGTGTCGAACGATAATTTTTCGTGAGCACGATGAGCGCATGGTGCGCAAATTGTTTGGGAAAGTCGATAATGTTCGAAATTTCCGCTCCCTGAAAGCGATAAATGGCTTGATCGTCGTCGCCTACAATCATAATGTTTGGCTTGCCCTCGTTGACCTCAGCCTCTCCGAGCAAGCGCACAAGGCGCAGCTGTGCGTCGTTTGTATCCTGAAACTCGTCTACCAGTACATACTGATAGCGCTCTTCGAGCTCGGAAAGCAGCGAGGCATTTTTTGATAGCTCGTGCACCACGTCGAGCAACATGTCGTCAAAGTCGTAGTAGCGCTCGCGATGCATGAGCTCACGATATCTGCGGTAGACAAACGTCAGCGCCTCCATCTTCCCCACATAGAGTGCGTCTTTCAATACGCGTTCCCCGTCCTCATTTTTCTTTGCCCATTTTTCTTTCCACGCAGAGAGTGGTGCGGTCTTCCCCGACTCCTCGGCTTGTGCCACCGCACGAGCAAGCGATAGTGCGACTGCGTGCGCGAGTGAATGCGTAGATGTTTTTTCTTTCTCGGGAGTCGCGGCGAGTGTGGCTGCGAGCTTCGTGGCATCCTCGATGCTTTTTTGTGAAAGACGCTCTCCGAAGACTTTCTCAATCCCTATGGATATCTGCCCAATGCTTTTTTTATTCTCCTCGATAATGACGCTAAATTCTTCTGGAGAAAGTCCCGCGCGCTTCAAGGACTGAATCGCCTTCTTTGCATCATTTAAATAGGTGTATGTATCCTCATGCTTCGACGACAGTGGGTTACTTCGAGGGAGCTCTGCAAATACTTCTTCGAGGACTTCAAGTTGTTTTAGGTTGTCTGCAGGCAGGAAGTCTGCGCCGTTGTAAAAATGCTCTGGATAGTTTCCGATGATGTCGCTCGCGAAACTGTGAAAGGTGTGCACCGCGACCTTGTACCCCTCCGCGCCAATGAGTCGTGCGAGGCGTTCCCGCATATTGATTGCTGCCGCGTCAGTGAAGGTGAGGCAGAGGATGTTTCCGGGGCGCGTGTCCGTCTTTTTGAGGATGTTACCAACGCGCAGCGCAAGTACTTGCGTCTTCCCCGTACCTGGGCCCGCTATCACCATGACGGGGCCGTCGATGGTGTCCACGGCGAGGCGCTGCTCGGGGTTGAGGCTCCGATACGCTTCGCTAAATTTTTCCGTCATAGACATTTATCTATTGTATCATGAGTGTATCCTCTGCCCCTGCTCCGGCATAAAAAAACCGCACAATGGCGATTTTAAGCCGAAGTGAGGAAGGAGAGTGCCTCTGTCTCACTGGCCCCGTTTTCAAGGGCGGCATCGACCAGGAGCTGCGTGAGACGTACGTCTATTTCCGTACGGGAAAAATGTTTTGTATCCCGCAACATTTCTGGCAAGCGCGAAATTTCTGCGAATACTGTCTCACCAAAAAGCCCTGCGTGTGGGCGGATACTCGCACACGTACGCTCTCTTACGCCACGAAACCAATTCGACCGAAAGAGTACCCGCGCACGCACGAGTGCCACCGCAGAGCGAAACCACAGCTTGCGCAAGCCTGCGTCAGCATGCCCTTGGCGAAACATTGCCTCCACCGCCCTCCCCACCGCATCCGTAAAGAGCGCGTAACACTCAGGACGTTTTGGGAGCAAGGAAATATTCGGGGCAGTAAATTCGGGAAGTGGCGTCACTGTGAAAAAGTGAGCAACTGCATCAATCCTACTGCGGCGACCTCCTGATTGTGGGCACTCACTCATCTCATATATGCACGCAAACGTGTGCTCGGGAGTAAAAACGAGGCGGTCGATTCGTCCAACTTCTTCTCTAAAGTCTTCAAGGTACATCGAGAGACTTGCCTCGGTGGGAATTTCTATTGTCACCACATGCTCCTCTTCATACTACTTTCATCACTGTATGCACTTGCCAACCTAGAGTCAAATAGACAAATTGCTGTGCGAGTGTTTTTTTGAGAGAATGGGCAGATGCTCGATGCCATTCGTAACGTGGGGAGAAACACCATCACCGCAAATGACCTGCAGAAACTCGACCACACGACAGGTGGCGACCTCTTTGTAGACGTTCGCGAGCAGTGGGAGTGGGACAGTGGGCATCTCGATTTTTTTGTGCACATCCCCCTCTCTCTCATTCCCGAGCATATTCCTGAATTCAAAAAATATGCTCGCGTGTTTTTCATCTGCCGCTCCGGTGGAAGAAGTGGCACCGCCTGCGACATGCTACAAAAAGAAGGGTATGCCTCGGCCTACAATGTGCTTGGTGGCATGTTGGCCATGGCGACACAAAACGCAGCCAAAAACCCCCCTCTCGCCTAAGCGCCTATCCTAAATACTCATGACGAGAAACCCCATCATGGCAATGGTAAATATAATGAGCGTTACTGCGACTGATTTTTTTAACCACATAGTGATGGAATATTAGCTCATTGAAAACTCCTCGGAATGAATGCTCGAAACGGGGATCTTCCACTTGGCAAATTGCAGCTTGAGCGCCTTCATCATTCCTGGTGGGCCACAAATAAATATTTCTTTACCGAGTAGATTTTTGCTCTCCACGTTTATCGCATCCGCGGAGAGAAAACCCTTCTCTTTGCCGTACCATGGGATAAAGCGGAAGTTGGTATTCGCGGCTGCGATCGCACGGAGCTCTTCGTCAAAGGCTGCGTCTTCGGTGGTTGCCGCAGAGTAATACAGGTCCACGTTATACGGCGAGAGCGGTGTGAGGCTCCGCGCCATAGAGAGAAATGGGGTGATGCCTATGCCCCCCGCGATCCAAATCTGGCTCTTTTGTGGATAGTAAACATATGAAGTGCGTCCAAACGGGCCTTCAATTTTTGCGCGCGCACCGACAGCAAGCTCACCCAAGTGACTCGTATAGTCCCCTAGGCCCTTTACGCCGATAGAGAGCCCATTGCCCGCTGGTGCGGAGGAAAGCGAAAAAGGATGTACTTCTTCCAAGCCATGGCTGTCGGGAAACCCGATAAAAATAAACTGCCCTGGGGTGTAGTGCATGGGTTTGCCGTCTTTTGCGCGTAGTGTTATCTCGACGATGGTCGCGTTGACCTTCTTCACTTCATCGACGATGTACTCACGAGTGGAGATGAGGAACGCACCGAGCACCGTACGATAGAGGATGGCCGAAAAGCCGATAACCACGAGGAAGAACATGTAGTATTTCAAGACGAGCACCGAGGTGACGTCGCTTGGGATAAAGAGTACATGCAATACGCCGAAGAAAAAAGCGAGCCCGAGAAATTTATGCGTCAACTTCCAGATATGGTATGGGAGCTTTACGAAAAATGTGAGCACCAAAAAGAGTATCATGAGCCCAAGTGCAATCACCCCCCACACATATGAACACTCGGGGTTGGTGAGACCAATATTTGCGAGGCAGCGGGGGTTGAGCACGAAAAGTGTGAAGCTATTTTTCATCCCCATAGCTCCTGAGCCCAAATACTGCGCCACAAGGAAAAGTGGGTGTAAGAGAAGTAGGATAAAGGAGAGCCCGCCGAGCACGTGGTGCACGATATACACCTTATTCATCCCACCAAAAATACTCTCGAGAAAGCGCAGTCGTGCCCCGAGTGCGAGATTGAGTGCAAACATCGCAAAACCCACAAGCCCGAGCGCCTGTCCTATGGCCTGCATAGTAAGCGCATAGTTAATTTTGCCCCCACGCATAAAGCGTTGCTCAAGGGCATACGGTGTGAACATCCAAATGATGAGTGGGATGAAAGACAAAAGCAGAAGGAGTGGCCAGCCAATTTTACTTGAATATTGAAGTTTCATGGTAAAAACTACATATATGACTCTGCATCAGCACCGTGCTCTACGAGTTGCACTCGAATCCACGCATGAATTGCCCGAATCACCTTCGGATCACTTGCAATAAGCTGGATTTGCGCGCCATTTGGAAGGTCGGTATATACAAATTGAATTTGGGAATAATTTTCTGACATACCCTCTGGTCCAGGAATATCGGCGCCGTATAATTTTATCTGATCAGAAAAATTTCCTGTACGAAATCGATCGTACTCAACCTTGAGGCGCATTTGGATGAGCGCGATTTGCTTCGTATTCGTTGCACTCGTATAAAGATGGAGCATTCCCCCACTTGGAAGTTCATGAAATATATGTTTCGTTTGATCAAGGTCGTAGGGCATGACCATCGCACTCTTTTCGCGATTTTCACTATTTTCTGCCTCATGTGCTCTATTGTCGACATTTTGTTGCCAAAAATATCCAAAAATTATGCCGACTACAAATATTATTATTCCTACGAATATGAAATGTTTTTTGTTGACCATATTGTTATTTTACAGTATATCACCACTCTAGTGAAAATTCACGAGGGGAATCTGAGAGCATCTCCCCTATTCTGCGTCGCGTTGCGGGGGATATATCGTTTGGGAGATTGTCAATATGGAAAAACTGCCGTTCCCCTATTTCGAGCGTCGGCTGCCAGAGGTCGAGCTCCTCCCATTCTGCAGCGACGTACACATGCACCGTGATGGTGGTCATGAAATGTTTGTCGGTGTACGTGCCCAATTTTCGCTCAATGCGTTTCACGAATATTCTTGCTTCTTCTTTTGTTTCGCGAATAGCTGCCGACTCGGGGGCTTCGCGCGGCTCTATCTTCCCGCCAGGGAATTCCCAGAATGGTCGATAGGTGGTCTTGATGAGGAGCACCTCGTCCCCCCTCCTCACTATCGCCTGCGCTCCGTTTATTTTCACGCCGAAAAGAAACTCGGTACTGACGAGCGTGCGGTAAAGATAATTGAGTGAGCGGTAATATTTTTTCATTTTGAGATTTTCTTAACAGGAGTGGTCACAAATCACTAAATTTTCTGAGCGTTACTTGCACGCCAGAAAATGTAAGTGTTCGGGACCCCGCCTCGCGGTTTCGCGTGCTCGCGAAACATCGCTGCGACTTCCACCGCCTAAAAATCTCAAGTAGTTGAGATTTTCTTAACGGCTGTGGACCTACGGGGAGTCGGACCCCGAACTCGTCCATGCCATGGACGTGTATTACCGCTATACTATAGGCCCTCGGTGCTTCGATTATACATATTGTGAGAATATTTGCATCTCGATGTGTAAAAAAAATGCTTAAAAAAACTACCTGCAAGTTGCGGGTAGTGCGTATCGTGCGCCTCAATACACTCAGAAGCGCTTATTTGACAAAAGAGACATGCAAGCCTTGTAGCGTGAGCGGACTTCCGCTGCAATGGCGACGAAGCCAAAGAACATTGCGAATTCAATCCAGCTGCGCGCCAGACCATTGTCGACGTTCGTACCCACTGCGTGGTACAAGCCGACGAAAAAAAACAAGGCAAAGAGAAGGCCGCCGACGACGAACGTTTTTAACATGGTGACTCCAGTGAAAAGAGCATCTTGCTCGTACAATAGACCAATTAAATCATATACTATTTATGTTCTTTT